>NZ_JALBGZ010000786.1:0-2731 GCF_023006515.1 Bradyrhizobium sp. PRIMUS42 | reverse complement strand
CTCGCGCTCACCGCCGTCCACGGCATGGAGAAGCGCGGCGGCAAGCTCGCGCTCGCCACCATGTGCGTCGGCGTCGGCCAAGGCGTCGCGGTCGCGATCGAGAAGCTGAACTGACCGGACGCACAGCGTCCGGTCATCCCGGAGCCGCTCGCTAGAGTGGAATCCGGGATCTCGAGATTCCGGGTTCAGCCCTGCGGGCTGCCCCGGAATGACAACTTTGGAAGCCCGAAACCTGCTTCCCCAAATTAGTTATATCCTATAATGATTGGCGGAAGCGTTGACTGGCCGGACCACAATGGCCGGGGAGGAGTTCGCCAATGACATTCATCTATCCCACTGACAGCAACAAGGCGCACCCGCTGCCGCTGTCGCCGGACTACAAGAGCTCGATCAAGCGCGCGCCGAACAAGCCCCTGATCCCAATGCGCCATACATTGTCGGAGCTGACCGGCCCGGTTTACGGCCACGAGACCGTGCGCGAGGGCGACAGCGACCTCACCACCCAGCACACCGGCGAACCGCTCGGCGAGCGCATCATCGTGCACGGCCATGTCCGCGACGAGGACGGGCGCGGTGTGCCGAACTCATTGGTCGAGATCTGGCAGGCCAATTCCTGCGGCCGCTACGTTCATGTTCGCGACCAGCATCCGGCGCCGCTCGATCCGAATTTCACGGGGGCCGGCCGTACGGTGAGCGATGCCGCCGGCTACTACCGCTTCGTCAGCATCAAGCCCGGTGCCTATCCCTGGGGCAATCACCACAACGCCTGGCGTCCCGCGCACATCCATCTGTCGGTGTTCGGCCATTCCTTCGTCACGCGCCTCGTGACGCAGATGTACTTCCCGAACGACCCGCTGTTCCCGTTCGATCCGATCTTCAACTCGGTGCCGGACGAGAAGGCGCGGGCGCGGATGGTTTCTTCGTTCGACCTCGAGAACACCCAGCCCGAATGGGCGCTGTGCTACCGCTTTGACGTCGTGTTGCGCGGCAAGAATGCCACCCCCATGGAGAACCATTAAGTGCAGGACAACGGGATCACCCCATCGCAGACCGTCGGTCCGTTCTTCAAATATGGCCTGACGCCGAATGGCGAGTATGCCTGGAACGACGCGTTCACCAGCTCGACGCTCACGCCCGATGTCACGGGCGACCGCATCCGTATCGAAGGCCGGGTGTTCGACGGTGACGGCGTTGCCGTTCCGGATTGCATGCTGGAGATCTGGCAGGCGGACGCGCAAGGCCGCTTTGCCGACCCGCAGGACAAGCGTGCTTTGCCGAATGCGAGCTTCCGCGGCTTTGCCCGTTGCGGCACCGACAAGGACGGCAATTACGCGTTCGACACCATCAAGCCGGGCGCGGTGCCGGACCCCGACGGCAAGCCGCAGGCGCCGCACATCCTGCTTGCGGTGTTCGGCCGCGGCATGCTGCGGCATCTCTACACCCGCATCTATTTCAGCGATGAGGCCGGCAACGCCGCCGATCCCGTGCTGGCGCTGGTGCCCACGGATCGGCGTGCAACGCTGACCGCGGTGCGCGAGGCGGGTAAGGCCGTATACCGACTCGACCTGCGGCTGCAGGGCGACAACGAGACGGTGTTCTTCGACGTGTGAGACAAGCGCGCCGGAGAGCCAGCTCGCCGGCGCCAGTTCTCATCCCGCGCAATCGCGCCTGCGTAGCTTTCGTCGCTCGGCTCGCTGTGCGTCAGTCCCTCTGACCTAAAACCGACTGATTGACGTCCAATTCCCGTAGTTCTGCGGAGCCATTCTTTTTGCAACTTCTCCGCGAGGCAATCCCGCATTTACCATATTGATCTAGGCTTCACGCGGTTTTGGCGCGCGCCCTGGATTATTTTCATGAAAATTCGTTTGTCATTGTCCTCCGCGATCGCCGCGTTCGGCATCGTTCTCGCCATCGGCTTTACTGCGGTCGTGTCCACCAGCCTCTATGCGCTACGCGAGCTCAAGGTGGGCGGTCCGCTGTACTCAGACATCAAGCTCGGCAACGATCTCATCGCGGACATTCTGCCCCCACCGGAATATGTCATCGAGGCCTATCTCGAGGCGACCCTGGCCATGCGCGAGCCGGACCAGCTGGCCGCCCACGGCGAACGCCTGGTCCAGCTGCGCAAGGATTACGACGAGCGCAAGGCGTTCTGGGTCACCTCCAGCCTCGCGGCCGACCTGAAGACGGCGCTGGTGTCGAAATCCGATGCCGAGGTGCAGAAGTTCTGGAAGGCGTCCGACCAGCTCCTGCCGGCCCTCAAGGACAAGGACGCAGCCGCTTCCGAGCGCGCCTATGCGCAGCTCAAGGACGCCTACACCGCGCATCGCGCCGTGATCGACAGCATCGTCGAGAACGCCAACAAGCAGAATGCCGCGATGGAGAAGCTGGCCGCGGACCGCGACAGCTCGATGCTCTTCATCCTCCTCGGCGTCTCCGCGGCCGTCCTGGCCTTCATTGCCGCAGGCCTGCTCGGCGTTGCCCTCGGCGTGGTGCGCCCGATCGTGCGCATGACTGATACGATGCAGAAGCTCGCGACCGGCGATCTCGCCGCCGATATTCCTTTCGCGCATCGACAAGACGAGGTCGGCTCGATGGCGGGCGCGCTCCAGGTGTTCAAGCAGGCGGCGGTCGAGAATTCCCGGCTGCGCGAGGAGCAGTTGCGGCAGGAACAAGAGGCCGCGCTGGCCAAGCGCGGCGCCCTGCACCAGATGGCCGAGACCGTCGAGCG
>NZ_JALBGZ010000785.1:0-2733 GCF_023006515.1 Bradyrhizobium sp. PRIMUS42 | reverse complement strand
GATCGAGGCCTCGTTGCCGCAGCCGCAGCGCCAGCAACCGACCCGCCGCTCCGTGCTGCGCGGCTTTGCGATGGGCTCGGCGGTCTCTGCACTGGCCGCAACAGGCATCGTCGCATTGGTGCTGCGCCAGGACGACCAGCAGCGTATCCTGTCGGAGGTGGTCTCCGCGCATCTGCGCTCGCTTCAGGCCGGTCATCTCACCGATGTGGTCTCGACCGATCAACATACGGTCAAGCCGTGGTTCAACGGCAAGCTCGACGTCGCCCCACCCGTGATCGATCTCACCGCGCAAGGTTTCACGCTGGTCGGCGGCCGGCTCGACTATATCGACGCCCGCGCCATCGGCGCGGTCGTCTACAAGCGACGGCAACACGTCGTCAATCTGTTCGTGTCGCAAACATCGAACGCGGAACACCGTGCGCCCAAGACCGAGACCATGCAGGGTTTCAACTGCCGCCGCTGGGGCGAGCGCGGCCTGAACTTCTGGGCCGTCAGCGACATCGGCGCCGACGAGCTCGCCGAATTCGTCGACAAGTTCGAGGCGGCAATGAAGGCGAATGTGGAGGGGTAGACGGCTTCGCGGTCATTGCGAGAAGCGTAACGACGAAGCAATCCAGGATCTTTCCGCGAACGATTCTGGATTGCTTCGCTTCGCTCGCAATGACGAGCGTTGAGACGGATCGGCGAAACTACGCCGACCGCCTCACTGCGTTGTCCACCAGCGTCTTGCCGAGCGACCAGATCGCGCCGGGGACCTTGTGGCTGCCGGCGATGACGTCGTCGAACGCCTTCTCGATCCAGCCGCAGTCTTCCTCGGTGATGGTAAGCGGCGGCAGCAGCTTGATGGTGTGGCTGCCGTGGCCGGCGACTTGCGTGAGGATCTTGTGGTCCTTGAACAGCGGTACGGTGATGAGCTGGCAGAACAAGCCCTTGTTGGCCGCCTCCAGCACATTCCAGGAGGCGCGCAGCCGCAGCGACTTCGGCGGACCGAACTCGACGCCGATCATCAGGCCCTTGCCGCGCACTTCCTTCATCAGCTCGTAGCCGGGCACCATGCGCGTCAGCGCCAGGCGCAACTCGGCGCCGCGCTTGGCGGCGGACTCGATCAGCTTCTCCGATTCCATGACATCGAGCGTGGCAATGCCTGCGGCCATCGCCAGATCATTCTTGGAGAACGTCGAACCGTGCACCACGGCGCGGTCCATCTGGTTGAAGATCTTGTCGAAGATGGCCTTGCGCGTCAGCACCGCGCCGACCGGGACGTGGCCGCCCGACAGCGACTTCGACAGCAGCACCATGTCGGGCTCGACGTTCCAGTGCTCAACCGCAAGGAAGCGGCCGGTGCGGCCCATGCCGGTCTGGATCTCGTCGGCGACGAACAGCGTGCCGTATTTCTTGCAGAGCGCGGCCGCGCCCGGCAGGAACTCGTCGGTGGGCATGTTGACGCCCTTGCCCTGGATCGGCTCGACCACGAAGGCCGCGACCTCGCGCGAGGCCAGCGCCTTTTCGAGCGCGGCCAGATCGTTGAACGGGATCGAGGTGCAGCCCGGCAGCAGCGGCTCGAAGCCGGTGCGGAAGTTCGAATCACCCGTCAGCGACAGCGCGCCATAGGTCAGACCGTGATAGCCGTGGGCGCAATAGACGATGCCGGGGCGCCCCGTCGCGCCGCGGGCGAACTTGATCGCGGCTTCGACGCATTCGGCGCCGGAATTGGCGAAGAACACCTTGTCGAGATGGGGGACGTATTTCAGGAGCCGCTCGGCGAGCACGCCGGCGAGCACCGAGACGTCGAACTGGACGAGATTGGGCAGGTCGGCGTCGAGCACGCTCTTGAGCGCCTCGCGCATGACGGGATGATTGCGTCCGATCGCAAACACGCCAAAGCCGGACAACAGGTCGAGATAGCGCGCGCCCTCGCGGTCGTAGAGGTACTGCCCCTGCCCCTTCTGGAAGCCGACATCGTAGCCGATGGTCTTGAGGACCCGAACGAACTGCTCGTTCAGATACCGATTATGCAGGGCGCTACGCTGGGCCTGACGGTCCGCGAATAGCTCAGACATGTCTGGATTTGGACTGTGCATCCGCTACATACTTCGGTTGAGGGCCGTTTCGTCAACTGAAAACGGACCGTTACTGAAAACGGTTTGTGCGGCCTTTTGCCCTTTTTCGGACCATCTTCGCAAGCACAGCTTTAGACCATGTTGCACTGCCGAGGAACTATCATGCGTTTGGCCCTTTACACCGGAATAATACTGGCTGGTGGTTACACCTGCCTGCCCCCCGCGTTCGCTGCCGATCCCACCGGCGATTGGCGGGTTGCCGATGGCGTCGCCAACATTCGTGTCGCCCAATGCAATGGCAGCATGTGGGGCGCGGTTTCCTGGGAAAAACAGCCCGGCGGCCGCGACGAGAACAACCCGGATGCCGCGAAAAAGACCAGGCCGACATTGGGCATGGCGACGCTGATCGACATGAAGAAGAAGCCCGGCGCCGATCAGTGGGAAGGGCAGGTCTACAACGCCAAGGACGGCCAGCTCTACAGCGCGACCATCACGCCTGTCGGCGCCGACCAGCTCGAGATCAAAGGTTGCGTGATGGGCTTCCTCTGCGGCGGCGAGACCTGGACCCGGGTTGGCCCGCCAATCCCCTTGAGCACCGCCAATGCCATGGCCAAGGGCGCGCCCAAGTCCGCTGGCGCGGCGCCGAAAGCCACAGGAGCGACGGTCGCAGCTG
>NZ_JALBGZ010000784.1:0-2735 GCF_023006515.1 Bradyrhizobium sp. PRIMUS42 | reverse complement strand
GTCTCGCCCACGCGCGCCGCGAGGAAGCCCTCGGCACTGCGTCCATACTCGACCTCCGGGTTTCCGGAGGTCGAGTACGGCAGGGTTTCGTGCGGGAGAGAAGCGGTCATGCTGCCCTCCCTTCGACGGCGTCCGCGCCGACCTCGTCGGCAGTCACTTGCTGGAGCACCGCGCCCGGATAGCCATGGCGCGTCAGCCACTCCTTGGCGTCGGCCTCATCGGCCGCGAGATAGACGAGCTCGCCGCCAGCACGGTCGAGCACGCGGACGGAGCCGAGGGCGGGACGCTCGACGATGGTGAACCTGAGCTTCGACTCCAGCGAGAAAGTCCGGTGGACGCGGATGGCGACGACGCCGCTGGCGTCGTAGTCCGCCTCGTGCAGGGTGAAACAGGCCGACAGCGAAACACTGCCAGTGCCTCGTCCGCCCTGCTTTCGGATCAGGCGGCCTTTGCTGTTGCTGGTCTGCCAGGCGGCGAGCTTCTTTCTGAAGCGCGCCGGCGGCTGCGGCGTTCCGTCGGACCAGGCGACGATCGAGCCGATGGGTGCATTGTCGAAGATCGTGTGCGCGGACATCGTGTCCTCCTCATTTGCGCATGCGTGAAAACAAAGCCGCCGCCGGCTGGGCCGGCGGCGGTGGATCGTTCGGAAGAAAAGGCGCGTCCCTCTATTCGGCCGCCTCCCTGAATGCCTCGGTCTCTTCGTCAGAGGGGCCATCCCGCATGCCGGCGGCGTCCTCTTCAGCTTCGTCGGCGTCTGCCGTCGTCTCGCTCGACGACAACCATTGCGAAAGCTTCACACCGTCCGGTGCGAAGAGCGCTGTGGGATGGACGAAGTGCCCTTCCTTGAAGTGCTCAACGAGCGCCGCGCGCGTGTCCTTCACGCGCTGGCGCGGCAGGACCGGCGTCTCCTTGCACGACGCCTCGAGGGCAGGGCGCGACAGGCAGGAAAGGAACTCCTCCGTGCCCATATTCGGCAGGAAGGTGTCCGCCCCGACTACCGCGCCGGCGATGCGGGCGACGATGCCACTATTGGTGGCGTTCTCCCGACATGAGAACACGTTGACCAGCATGGTGCGCGCCGCGACCCGAAGTGTGTCCATGTCGAAAGAGAGATTGCCGTCTGCGTCGAACAGCGCCGCTGCGTTCTTCGCAAGGCGGCTGTGGCCGTAATAGGTCCCGCCGCTTCCCGTCATCACGGAGACGTTCTGGCCCGCGAAGGCGAGGATCAGCAGTGCCATCAGCGCGTCGTCCTCGATCGGAGCGCGGCCGAGCGCCTCGCGCAGCGCGTCGGTGCGGTAATCGCCGATCATTTCGGCGCCCTTGCGCGTTACGTCGGGACGTGGCTTCGAGACTTCGCCGACAGCGTCCGGAGCGTTGTCCGATCCTGTGCCGGTCTGGCCCTTCGGCTTCTTCGCCGCAGGCATGCGATAGTGGACGGTCTGCACGCGGCCGTCGCGGTCGAGATACATCGCCGTGCAGTCGGACTTCGCCGGCTTGCCGTAGACCCGCTCAGCCTTCGCGGGTAGCTTCACCTCGCCACAGTTGGTGGTCTCCGCGATGATGCCCTTCTTCGGCAGGTTGTTTGCCATCCACTCCTGCTGGGCACCGAGGAAGGCCTCGACGTCCGTGGTATAGCGGCTGTCCTCGTCAGCCGGAGCAAACAGGTCCTCGACCCACTGGATTCCGTAGGCCTGCGCAAGGTCGTCGCCGAAGCTCGCGTGGCGCGCGTGCATGCGGGTCTTCTGCAACGCTTGTGCGACACTCCACCACGAGACCTGCGGATCGGCCTTCGACGGCTTGTGCTTCTTCCAGACTTCCTTCTGCTCGTCGAGCGAGGCTGCGGCGATGGTGCGGAGCTGCTGCTCGTTCGGCATGTCGCCCTTGGCCATGTGGTCGAGCATGGCGGGAAGCACGTTCGCCAGCAGGCGCAGCTTCTTGATCTGACGCACCGGCAGCGCGAGCGCGACGCCGATCGCCTCCTCGGTCCAGCCGAGCGCGACCAGGCGCTCGATCGCACGCCACTGGTCGACCGGGTTCAGCGCCTCACGGGCGATGTTCTCGACCATCGAGCGCATGGCGCCGTTGTCGTTCGCCGCCTCGTCGACGAGCACGTCGATCTCCTCGAGGCCAGCGGCGATCGCCTGCTTCACGCGGCGGTGGCCGGCGTTGATGACGTAGCCGTTGCCGCCGCCTGTCTCAGGCGTGATCACCGGCGGCTGGACGATGCCGACGGCCTTGATCGTGGCAAGCAGCAGGGCATCGGCCTGCGGCGTCGACTTCGTCTGGCGCATGCGGTCGGGGTTCTCCTTCAGCGCGCGCGGATCGACCTTGATGAGTTGCATGGGAACGCTCCTTTTTGGGATTGCGGACCGGCACGCCGGCCCTTTCTCGTCTTCTTCCCGAAGACACCCCTGGGCCCTGCGGAGCGGACGGGCCGGTGCAACTGCGGCCGAGCATCCCTGCCCGGCGGGACCAGCAGGGCCTAAGCCCTGCGCAGGACGACGGGTTGGGATCGCGCAGGCGGCGGTTGAGCGCTAGCGTCGACGGCCCGCCCGATCTGCGAGCGGGCCTTCTCCCTTCCTCTCTCCTCCCTTTTTGTTCACGCGGCCGCGGCAATTTCACGGGTGCCTTCCCCGTCCTCCGCCAAGGCCTTCTCCGCCTCGGCCAGCTGCCGGCGCTTTTCGGCAAGCTCGCCCGCGAAGGCGAAGTCGCCGCCGTCGCGCGACTCATAAGAC
>NZ_JALBGZ010000783.1:0-2736 GCF_023006515.1 Bradyrhizobium sp. PRIMUS42 | reverse complement strand
TGTCCGCCTTCTTCACCCTGGTTGGAACCCACGGCCTGCACGTCTCCTGCGGCCTGATCTGGCTGGTGACGTTGATGGTGCAGGTCCAGAAGTTCGGCCTGATCGAGGCCATCGCACCGTTTCGATCTCGGCGGCAAGCTCGCGCCAGCCGACGCCGACGCTGCGCACGGTGGCATCGCGGCGATATCCGGAGAGCCAGCCGGTGTTGGCTTGCACGATGAGCGCAACAAACATCACGATGCCGACGGGCGCGGACCAGCGCAGGCAGAAATCCGCCAGGCGGCGGGCCCGTGGCTTCCATTGCACGAGGTTGGCGGCGGCGGCCGCGGCGACGACGAAGGGCGGATAGACCGGCGCGAACCAGTTGGCCTCGACGCGGGCATGCAGCGAATGCCAGACGAAATAGGCGACGATGGTCCAGAACATCGTCTCGATCAGCACGCGCGAGGCCAGCGCGCCGGCCCTGCGCCAGGTCAGCGCGTGCAGGCCCATCGCGCCGAGGATGAAGACGAGCGGGGTCGCGAACGCGATCTGGGTCGGGATCAGCTCGGCGATGAAGACCGGACGAAAGTCCTCGATCTTGGCGCGGCCGAGCTGCTTTGTGAACGAGACCCATTGATGGTCCGCATTCCAGAGGATCACCGGAGCGAACAGCGCGAGCGCAACGAGGCCGCCGAGATAGGGCCAGGGTGAGAGAAACCAGTGCCTGAGTTTCGGCACGGAAGCGAGCCAGATCAGGATCGCCAGCCCGAAGAACATCGCCGTGTATTTCGACAGCAGCGCCGCGCCGACGGCGGCGCCGACCGCGAGCCACCAGGCGCCGCGCCCGGTCTCCAGCACCTTGGCGAGGAAGAACAGCACGAAGCTGGATGCGACTAGAAGAGGCGCATCAGGCGTCACGATCAGCGTGCCGACGGAAGCCATCATGGTCACGTTGAGCAGGATGGCGCTGGTGGCGGCCACGCGCGCACCGCCGAACAGGATCGCGGCAGAGCGATAGACCGCATAGCTCATCGGCAGCGCCAGCAGGATCGAGACCAGGCGGACGCCGAGCTCGGTATCGCCGGCGATCAGGGTGCCGGCGCGGATCACATAGGCGACCATCGGCGGGTGGTCGTAATAGCCGCCCGCCAGGTTCTTCGACCACATCCAGTAATAGGCTTCGTCGAACGTGATCGGCGTGAACGCGGCCGCGACGAGCCGCAGGGCCACCAGCGCGAGAATCAGCAGCGCGGTGTTGCGGACAATCCGCGCGTCAGCCCCGCCCATCGCGGATTACTTCTTGCGCCAGACGAACAGGCCTGACATCGCGTAGTTCCACACTACGCCCATCAGCGCACCGGCCATGCCGGCCAGCCACCAGATCGGCTCCTGGTCGTACACCGAGAAGGCAACGCCGACATTGGCGAGCAGGCCGACGCTGCACACGATGTAGAAGGCGATCAGGCCGCGCAGCAGCGCAAAACCCTTCAGTCGCTGGTCGCGATAGGTGAGGAAGTTGTTGAGGACGAAATTGCTGGTCATGGCGACGATGGCACCCGCGGCCTGCGCCTCCGCGAACGGCGCCTTGAACAGCTGAAGCCCTATGAACAGCGTGGTCAGGTGCACCACGAGGCCGATGCCGCCGACCATCGCGAACAGGATGAAGCGCAGCGAGACGATGTCGTTGCTCAGCTTGGCGAGCACGAGACCGAGGAAATCGAGCGCAACCATGGAATCGAGCTTGCTCTCACCATGCTGGCGGGCGCCGAAAGTGTAGGGAATCTCGACGGCCCGCAGTGTGCCGTGCGCGGTCGCGACGACGTCGAGCAGGATCTTGAAGCCATGCACGGACAGCTTTGGCGCGAGCTCTTCGAAGCGATCGCGGCGCATCATGAAGAAGCCGCTCATGGGATCGGCGATCTCGACCCGCAGCATCTTCCTTGCGAACTCGGTTGCGAGCGCGCTGGCGCCGGCGCGCTGCTTGTTGAAGCCCTCGCTCTTGTAGCCCTCGATGTAGCGGCTGCCGACGACGAGGTCGGCCTGATCGCTTGCGAGCAGCAACAGCATCTTCGGCAGCTGCGCTTCGTCGTGCTGGAGATCGGCGTCGATCACCGCGACAAACGGCGCACTCGAGGCCAGGATGCCTTCGATACAGGCGCCCGACAGGCCGCGACGGCCGATGCGGCGGACACAACGCACGCGGCTGTCCTGCTGTGCCAGCGCGCGCACGACGTCCCAGGTGCCGTCGGGCGAATTGTCGTCGACGAACACGACTTCCCAGGCGACGTTGGCAAGCGTTGCTTCCAGCCGCCTGTACAATACCGTGACATTGTCGCGCTCGTTGAAGGTCGGGACGATGACCGACAGTTCCGGCCCCTCTTGAGCCTGCGGCGGATTGTCGGAGCCCGGTCTGATCGCTTCATTCATGACGGCAGCGTATATCCGCCGCGTCTTACGCTGCCAAGTTCTTGCGCTGCCAAGCCGGGGGGTCTGTGGGAAATGCCCCAAAAGGGGTCTTAAAATGCCAACGACCCCGGAACGGCGGGCCGCGCGTACATCCGGCGCAAGCCCAAGCTATTCCAAGGTCGTCCCAGCGCCGGAGTTTTCGCTCAACGTCGCCGTTAGAGGCTAGATAAGAACGACGAGATCGCTCCGCAAGGGGCGAAAACCACGATTTTCTGGCCTATTGGTTGGGCACTTCCCGGATTATCGGGCCGCGCGGCGCGGGCGCGGCGGGAGCTGCGGGGGCCGCAG
>NZ_JALBGZ010000782.1:0-2747 GCF_023006515.1 Bradyrhizobium sp. PRIMUS42 | reverse complement strand
CGTCCGAGAGCAGCGTCGCGATCGGCTCGCGGAAGGCCCAGGCGAGCTTGCCGTCGGTGCCGGCCTTGCACTCATAGACCTGCGCGCCCTCGGCGTGGACGCTGAGCACGACGCTCTCGCCCGCTGCGGCGATGGCGTCGGGGAGGGGGTCTGCTGCGAATGCGGAGGTGCTGGTGAGTGCGAAGGCCGCAAAGGCGAGGCTCTTGAAGGCCTGCATGAGATGTCCTCGATCTCTCGTCTCGTCATTGCGAGGAGCGCGCGACAAAATTGCAAGGCAATTTTGCGCTGGTGCGACGAAGCAATCCAGTCTGCCTCCGTGGAGGGATTCTGGATTGCTTCGCTTACGCTCGCAATGACGTGGCTGGCAGCTTACGCCGCCAGCTCCTTGGTCAGGTTCTCGGCGACCTTGTCGAGGAAGCCGGTGGTCGAGAGCCAGCGCTGGTCGGCGCCGACCAGCAGCGCGAGGTCCTTGGTCATGTAGCCGGCCTCGACGGTGTCGACGCAGACCTTCTCCAGCGTGTTCGCGAACTTGGCGAGCTCGGCATTGTTGTCGAGCTTGGCGCGGTGGGCGAGGCCACGGGTCCAGGCGAAGATCGAGGCGATCGAGTTGGTCGAGGTCTCCTTGCCCTTCTGGTGCTCGCGGTAGTGGCGGGTCACCGTGCCGTGGGCAGCTTCGGCTTCCACGGTCTTGCCGTCGGGAGTGAGGAGAACCGAGGTCATCAGGCCGAGCGAGCCGTAGCCCTGCGCGACCGTGTCGGACTGCACGTCGCCGTCGTAGTTCTTACAGGCCCAGACATAGCCGCCGGACCATTTCAGCGCCGAGGCCACCATGTCGTCGATCAGGCGGTGCTCGTAGGTCAGGCCCTTGGCCTCGAATTCCTTCTTGAACTCGCGGTCGTAGATGTCCTGGAAGATGTCCTTGAAGCGGCCGTCATAGACCTTCAGAATCGTGTTCTTGGTCGAGAGATAGACCGGGTAGTTGCGCAGCAGGCCGTAGTTCAGCGAGGCGCGGGCGAAGTCGATGATGGAGTCGTCGAGATTGTACATCTCCATGGCGACGCCGGCGCCCGGAGCCTTGAACACTTCCTTCTCGATCACGGTGCCGTCCTCGCCGACGAACTTCATCGAGAGGGTGCCCTTGCCGGGGAACTTGAAATCGGTGGCGCGGTACTGGTCGCCATAGGCGTGGCGGCCGATGATGATCGGCTTGGTCCAGCCGGGAACCAGGCGCGGCACGTTCTTGCAGATGATCGGCTCGCGGAAGATCACCCCGCCGAGGATGTTGCGGATGGTGCCGTTCGGCGACTTCCACATCTGCTTGAGGTTGAACTCCTTCACCCGGGCTTCATCAGGGGTGATGGTGGCGCACTTGACGCCGACGCCGACCTTCTTGATGGCTTCGGCGGCGTCGATGGTGACCTGATCGTTGGTGTGGTCGCGGTATTCCATGCCCAGGTCGAAATAGAGCAGCTCGACATCGAGGTACGGGTTGATCAGCTTGTCCTTGATGTACTGCCAGATGATCCGGGTCATCTCGTCGCCATCGAGTTCGACGACGGGATTGGATACCTTGATTTTTGCCATGATCGGGGAAGCCTCTTGGAACGGCGCTTTTGGTGCGCCACGGGAATATCCGCCGCCTCTTAGCACCCGGACGCGGCGGGCGAAAGCCAAGGGATTATGCACTTTTAGCTCATCCAGCTTGCCCAGATGGGGGGCGGCAGCCGGCCTTCGGCCGGGCCCCCGGGGCACGTTCCAGGTGAGATTCAAAAACCGAATCCAACCCGTTATTTCCCTTGAGAATTTTGTCAGGACAGGCAAACGACAGGCGAGCGGGACGACCGTCCGGAAGGGGCGGCTTGAATCAATTCCTAAGGCGGCCTTGCCAAGGCCTTGAGAACCAGTGTGAAAGCGAAATCAGATGTCGGGGACTGACAAGAGCAAGGCGGGTTTGTCCCTCGACGGTCCCATCGTCATCCTGGTCGAGCCGCAGCTCGGTGAAAACATCGGCATGGCCGCGCGCGCCATGGGCAATTTTGCGCTTGGCGCCTTGCGCATCGTCAACCCCCGGGACGGCTGGCCCAACATCGCCGCCCAGCGCGCCGCGGCCGGCGCCGACCACATTCTGGAAAAGGTCGAATTGTTCGACACGGTGGAGCAGGCCGTCGCCGACCTCGACCTGCTGTTCGCCACCACGGCTCGCCCTCACGACCAGGCCAAGCCCGTGGTCGGGCCGGAGGCCGCGGCTAGCGAGATCGCCGGGCATGTCGCGACCGGCGGCAAGGCTGGCATCCTGTTCGGCCGCGAGCGCTGGGGGCTGACCAACGAGGAGGTGGGGCTCTCCAACCGCATCATCACCTTCCCGGTCAATCCGGGCTTCGCCTCGCTCAACCTCGCCCAGGCGGTGCTGCTGGTCGGCTATGAATGGTTCAAGCGGGCCACGTCAGGCGAGCTGCCGCACGCCATGCCGGAGCGCTCCGAGCGCGCCTCGCAGCACCAGATGCAGGCCTTCTTCGACAATCTCATCCGCGAGCTCGACAAGGTGGAATTCCTGCGCCCGGCCGAGAAGCGCGACACCATGCTGGTGAACCTGCGCAACATCTTCAGCCGGATGGAGCCGACCAAGCAGGACATGCACACGCTCCATGGAGTCGTCATGGCGATCGCCGAAGGGCGCAAGGGTCCGGCCAAGGGCGGCGTGCTCGACGGCGAGCAGGCCACGCGCCTGCGCGCGCTGCTGGCCGAGC
>NZ_JALBGZ010000781.1:0-2750 GCF_023006515.1 Bradyrhizobium sp. PRIMUS42 | reverse complement strand
GACCGCGCCGCCGACGGCACCGCTCGCATTCGGCCCGCTCGCGGCAACCGACGTCGCGCCGGTCGAGAACGAATTGTTGTTGATCGCGCGCACCTTCAGGGTGCTGCCGCTCGTGTTCACCAGGCCCGCCGCAATATGCGCGCCGGTCGCGACGTTGGCGGTCGTCGTCACCGACCCCTTGGAATAGGCTACCGTCGGGACGATCTGCGCGCTCGTCGATGCCGCGAGGGCAGAGACGGCGATGGTCGCATCGTTGAGCGCCTTGATCTCGAGGTTGCCGCCGGCGTTGATCGTCGCGCCCGAGGCCACGTTGGTCGTAGCAGTGCCGTCGATCTTGCCGACGACCACGCCGGCCGCGACCGGCGTGAGGCTGCCGAGCAAGGTGGAGGCGACCGCCGGATCCGACGCGTTCTCCGTGGCATGCGCGGAAATGGTGACATCGCCGCGGCCGTTGATGTCGGCATGGCTGTTGATGTTGATGGTCGCAGTGGCGCTTGCCGCGACATAGCCGCCATTGAGCCCGAGCAGCGAGGCGGCCAGCGTCGAGCCGACAAGCGCGAAATCACCCGCCACAGAACCGTTCAGGAAACTTGACACGGCCGTCGAGGTTGCGGTGATCGAGACGATGCCGCCGGTGATCTTGCCGTCGACCGTGATCGCCGTCGCGGCGGTGGCCTGGCCGGACAGCTTGATGTCGCTCGCCGTTGCGGTCAGCGTGACGTTGCCGTCGGAATAGGTGGTCCCTCCGAAGTTGACCGACTGGGCCAGGATCTGCGCGCCATTCTTGATGTCGATGTTCGGCGCGTCGATGGTGATGTGGTTGGCGTTTCCGGTGGAATGGCCGGAGCCGTCGAGGCGTCGGGCATCGATCACCGCATGCGCGGCGAGCGTGACGGAGTTGTCCGCTTGAATGAGGTAGTCGGCACCAGCGCTGAGCCCCGCGAGCGCATTCGCGATCGAGCTGTTCGACAGCGTCACGCCGGTGTCGCCCTGGCCGGCATCGCCGACCACCACGTCGGTTGGATCGAATAGCAACGTGCCCGCCTTGCCATTCGGCGCGGCAAGGTTGACGGAAACGCCGCGACCGACGTCAATGACCCCGTTCGCGCTGAAGTCGACGAGACCGGCATTGCCGGTCTTCGCGCTGGCATTGAACTTGGCGCCGCCCGCCACGGTCAGGTTCTGGGCCGCCTTCAAACGGATCTCGCCGGCGTCGCCCGTCCTGCTGGCGGCGCCGAGCCTGGCGTTCTTGCCGACCTCGATATTGTTGCCGGCCTGCACCGTGATGTTGCTCGGCGTCGCGGTCTGGCTGCGCGCGGTCAGGCGTCCGTTGATCCTGGCGTTGTTGACGGCGCCGATGTGGATCGAGCCGTTGCTGACAGTGATCGCGCTGGCGCTGCGCAGGCCCTTCGAATTGACCGAGGCTGCGAACTTCGCGGCATGGTCGAGATTGGCGATGTCGCGCTGGCTGGCGCCGCCGACGAAGACGTTTTGCCCGGTCAGCCGCACGCCGTCCTGGGCGTTGATGCGGCCATAGATGCGGATGTTGCCGTCCGGCGAGACCGGGAACGAGCCCGCCATGAGGTTGCCGACCGCCGTGCCGTTGATCGCCCCGCCCGGACCGATCAGGCTGTCGGTGAATTCGCGCGTCGGCGTCGAGACGTTGAGGCTGCCGACATTGACCACGCCGCTGCGGCCGACCACAAAGCCCTTGGGATCGGCGAAGTAGACGTTACCGCCGATCGCGCCGTTCATATAGGAGTTCAGCGTGCCGTTGACGTAGACCGGCGCGTCGCGGACGATGTTGACGAGGTTCCGCGTGCCGGTCGGCAGCTGCAGATTGACGGTATTGCCCTGCCCGACGCTGAACTGCGAGAACGAGTTGAAGGCGTTGGCGCCCGACACCGTCGACGTCGTGACGTTGGTGACGCTGCCGGAGGTCTGCAAGGCGGTCCCGGTGCGGCCGTCGGGAACGATGACGTTCGCCGTCTGCGCCTGAAGACGGACGCTGTACACCGGCAGAAAGACCATCTGCATCGCGCAGAGCAGCGACATCGAACGGAACCGCGCCAGCTTGCGCAAGCCCGGTTCGTCCTCGTCTCGCCTCACAGATGGTCCGCGCATGCCTGATCCTGTTCAGAACTGGCCGGGCGGCAGCTTGAAGATGTCGGGGCTCTTGGCGTCGGCCACGTAGAACAGCAGAAGGCTGGTCGGGGTCAGCACACGCTGGTTGTTCTCCTTGTTCTCGAACGTGCCCTGCAGCAGCAGGATCACCGAGCGGTCCTTGGCGTCGCTGCCGCGGAACATCACGATGCCGCCGGCGACGGGCATGTTGACTGCGATGGAGTCGGGCTTGAAGCCTTCGCCCATGAAATGGGCGCGCAGGATGTTGGCGTTGGAGAACAGCTTCTCCGGCGTCATCGCCGCGTCGGTCCCCTTCGACCAGACGGCGCCGATCTGGATCAGCGACTTCGACTTGTAGCCGAACACGTAGGAGAGCTCGGCGGTCCCGCCGTTCGGCAGCAGCTCCGGAACGGACAGCAGGATGCTGTGCGTCAGCTCGGCGGCGTTGTCCTGCGCCTTGATGGCATCGGGCTTGACGTTGAAATCCTTCGTCATCGCCGCGCGCACATCGGCCTCGTTCATGCCGAACTTGGCGGAGCGGAAGCCATCGATCGCTTTGCTCTTGTCCTCCGCTCCTGGTGCCTCAGCCGAGGGTGCCCCGGCGGCGACGGGCGTGCCGGCTGCGG
>NZ_JALBGZ010000780.1:0-2751 GCF_023006515.1 Bradyrhizobium sp. PRIMUS42 | reverse complement strand
TGTATCTGAAGAACGCCGTCACGCTGATGTCGCACTACCTGCCGGGCGTGGTGCGGCACGGACACGAAGTACAGGTCAATGGACCGCTATGGACGCTCAATATCGAAGTCTAGTGCGATCCAGACGACGAGCAGCAGCAAGGCGAGAGCGAACAGGATCACGCGCCAGGGGTGATCGAGACGCGGCGGAGCCGATGGCGTGAGGTTTCCCATCGGCATGGCGGCCCGCAGCCGTGGCAGCAACACGAGCAGCATCGGCGCGCCGATCAGGGCTGTCACCGCACCGGCCGGCATTTCGCGATAGCCGGGCGGGATCAAGAGCACGAGCTGATCCGTCAGCCACAGCAGCAAGGCGCCGCAAAGAGGCGCCCAGATCAGCCTATCGCGAAAACGCCGCGCGCCCGAGAGCATGACGATGGCCGGCGCGGACAAGCCGATAAATCCCATGACGCCGACCACGCTGACGACCGACGCGCTGAGCGCGATCGCGATGATGAGCGCGCAGACCCGTGCTCGCGTCAATCCGAGGCCCAGATTGCGCGCGGTCTCGTCGTCGAAGCCGAGCAGGGTCAGCGGACGAACCATCGCCGCGATCAGGACAATCGAAATCACGAGCCGCGGCGCCAGGAACGTGACGTTGCTCCAGTCCTGCTGATTGAGGAATCCGGCGCCCCAGATGAACAGCCCAATCAGATATTCGTGGTTGAGCAGCACCAGCGCCTGGGTGGTCACGGCGCAATAGTAGCTGACGATCAACCCAGCCAGCACCAGCACCACAGGCGACAGCGCACGCTTCCAGGTCAGCCCGAACACGCACAGGAACGCAGCGACCCCGCCAAACAGCGCAATCCACTCTCGGCCCAAGGCCAACAGCGACGGCGCCCACAAGGTCGTCACGGCCAGCGCAAGATAGGCGCCATTCAGGACACCGATGGTGCTCGGTTCGGCGAGTGGATTGCGCAGCACCTGCTGAGAGACAGTACCGGCGAGGCCAAGGGCTGCCCCGGCCAGCAGCGCCACCGCGATGCGCGGAAACACGGTGTAGTGCACGAGCATCTGCTGCGGATCGGTGATCTCGGGCCGCCACAACACCGGCAACCACGCGCTGGCGGGCAGATATCCGGACAGATTCCGCCAGGTGAGCGCGGCCGCGGCCGCCACCAACAACCCGATCAGTATCGCCGGATGCATGTCGAAGCAGGACCGGGCCGGCAGCGCATCAACCTTGCTCATCGCTTTCCCGCGGCAGACGTTCGGCGAGAAGACGGGCGAAACGTTCGGCCGCCGGCACGCCGCCATAGAAGAACTGATTGTCCAGGACCGTCAGCCGGCGCGACCGGAGAGACGGCAGAGTCTGAAGTACCGGGCTCGCCCTCAGCAAGGCCTCGACATCAGCGACCCGCGACGTCATCAGGACCAGTCGTGCGTCGGGAACCGCCGCGAGCACTTCGAGTCCCACGCTGGTATATCCCCATGGGCCACTCTGTCCGGTCCAGGCATTCTTCAATCCGAACTGATCGAGCACCTCCTGATAGAGGCTGTTCGGACCGAACACGAGCGCGCGGTTACGCGCAATCTCGCTGACGAGATAAAGCGGCTTGCCCCCGCGGTCGCGAAGCCGCTCACGATAACCGGTCATGGCGACATCGAAGCGGCCGAAATAGGCTTCGCACGCCGACTGCACCCCGAGACGCTTCGCAAGCTCCATCGTCGAACGGCGCGCCGTGTCGAGAGGATGCCCGCCGGGCCTGAAGATCGTGAACATTTCGACCGGCGCGATCAGCTTGAGCCGGGGTATGGCGGCCGCGATGCTGGGATCGATGATGATGATGTCAGGCGCGAAGCTCTGTAGCAGCTCGAGATTTGGCTCCGAACGCAGGCCGATCTCCTGCACGCCGGGCGGGACAGCCGGCTCGACAACGAGCCGGCCATAGCGCTCGATCTCCGGAATCACCAGCGGCACGACGCCGAGCGCCAATATCGTCTGGGCACAGGCCCAGCCGAGCGCGGCAATCCGGGGCCCGGATTGCGATCCACCGACTTGGGCAAATGCCGGCGGCCATGCACCCGCAAGTGCCGCGCCTCCGATCGCCGCGCTCGCGCCGAGAAACGTGCGGCGGGACAGCCTGTGGTCTGGGACAAACGTGCTCATGGGATTCGGTTCAGGAGCCTCTTGCAGAGAGGCCGCGGGAAATGACAGTCATGACATACCCTCGTTCACGCTGTATTTCCATATCAAGCCGCCTTTTCGCCGGCGGCAAGAAAGGCCTCGGCCAGCGCCCGCCCGATCGCCGCCCTCGCCTGCAAGGCATCGGCCACGACATTCCCCATGCGCAGGAATTCATGGATCATGCCGGGATAGACATGCAGTTCGACGGGAACGCCGGCCCTGCGGAGCCGTGCCGCATAGCCCAGCCCCTCATCCACGAGGGGATCGAACTCGGCGAGCACGATGAACGCAGGGGCCAACCCAGATAGATCGTTTGCTGCAAGCGGCGCGAAGCGCCAATCGTCGCGATCGGAATCATCGCGGAGATATTGCCGGAAGAACCAATCGACGGTGCTGCGCTCCAGGAGATGACCGGACCCATATCGCTCATAGGACGCGGAGGTCTGTCGGGAGCTGAGGCCGGGATAGGCGAGAACCTGAAGCACCGGCTGCGGAAGGTCCTTGTTTGTCTTCGCTTCGATCGCGAGCGCGGCGGCAAGCGTCCCGCCGGCGCTGTCGCCGCCGACAGCAACGCGGCGCGTG
>NZ_JALBGZ010000077.1:0-14509 GCF_023006515.1 Bradyrhizobium sp. PRIMUS42 | reverse complement strand
CCAGGGCATCCGACGGATCGAGGCGGACCGCCGTGTTGTAACTCAGGATGGCGCGATCGAGATCGCCGGTGGCGGCGAGCGCGAGACCGCGCTGGTGATAGGGCGCAGCAAGCTTCGGATCATGCGCGATCGCCTCGTCATAGTCGGCGATGGCGAGCGCGAGATCGCCGTTCTGACGACGCGCGAGCGCGCGCTCGCGATAGAGCGAGGCGCGGTTGGGATTGAGATGAATGGCCTCGTCGAAATCGGCCATCGCCCGCCTGAAGTCGCCATGGCGCAGCGCGATCCGACCGCGCCCCTCATAGGCAAAGGCGATCAGCGAGCCGCGCAACGGCGAGAAGCCGATCACGGCCGAGCAGATGTCGGGATCGTCCTCGTCACCGCAATTGACGACCATGTGCGTGGACAGGCCGACAAGCACGCACATGACGATCAGCAATGGTACGGCAGTTCTGGTCATCTTCGACGGTGTCCGGCATAGGGCCGGCCACGCATCCCCTTTCGAAGTTGGTCTCGCCGGGGTGTTAACACCGGCTCCGGCGATCCAGTGTGCGCCAGGTCACAAAGCGGGATGCAAAATTCCAGCCGGTTTCGTTTCAGCCCCAAGGACCACGTGAAGGACCACGTGAAGACGAGCGGCCCCACGGGCCGCGAGGCGGATAGTTCTCGTTGGCGCCGACCGACGGCGCCGCCTGCGTGCCGAGTTCGGCAGCGAGCTCGCGCAGCGCGGCGATGCGGTTCTGTGTCGAGGGATGGGTGGCGAACAGATTGTCCACACCGTGGCCCGACAGCGGATTGATGATGAACATGTGCGCGGTCGCGGGATTTCGCTCGGCCTCATAGTTCGGCACCTGATGCGCGGCGCCCTCGATCTTCACCAGCGCGGAGGCCAGCCACATCGGTTGTCCCGCGATGCGCGCACCGAGATTGTCCGCGGCATATTCACGGGTCCGGCTGATCGCCATCTGCACCAGCATGGCGCCCAGCGGGGCGAGGATCATCATCAGGATCGAGCCGACGATGCCCGGACCGTTGTTGTTGTCGCGATTGCCGCCGAAGAACATGCCGAACTGGGCGAGCATGGAGATCGCGCCCGCAATGGTCGCGGTGATGGTCATCAGCAGCGTGTCATGATTCTTGATATGAGCGAGCTCGTGCGCAATCACGCCCGCGAGTTCCTCGCGGCTGAGCTGGTTCATCAGCCCGGTGGTGACGGCGACGGCCGCGTTTTCCGGATTGCGGCCGGTCGCGAACGCGTTGGGCTGCATCTCGTCCATCAGGAACACGCGCGGCATCGGCAGGCCCGCACGGCCCGCAAGTTCCGCGACCAGCCCGATCAGCTCCGGCGCGGTCGAACGATCGACCTCATGGGCGCCGTACATGGAGAGCACCATGCGGTCGGAGTTCCAGTAGGTGAAAAGATTGGTCGCAGCGGCAATAACCAGCGCGATCACGGCGCCGGAGGCACCACCGATCAGATAGCCGACGCCCATGAACAGGGCAGTCAGGCCTGCGAGCAGCATTGCGGTACGAAGATAGTTCATGGCCGTCTCCTGGGGCGGCCGCGGGCGAACCTTCGGCCGGCTCCCACGAAGTATGAATGCGGTCGGCGACCGCAAGGTTCGTGCGTCGCCGGGCCGCATATTCACAGCAGTGCGGTCAGCCTTTCCCCCGCCGCTAAACATTGACCGGGATTTGCGCAAAAACGAGCGCGGACGCTTAGCAACCTGGAAAGCGCAGCTTCGGCTTAATACACGGTAACCGGGCACGGCGCGCGGTTCTCGCGCATTGACCGGTCCCGTTGGCATCTCGTCAGCAAGGTGACCGTCATGATGGACCGCTCGCGCGCCGCTTCCGTCGATCCCGCATCCATTCCCTCCCCTAACGAGAGCAAGACTGACGCGAAAGGCTTGCAGGAGGCGCTGCACGAGCAGCTGTTCGCCAATGACGAGCCCGGCCACGCAGCCGACGGGCAAACGACGCCAGAATCTGGGCGGCATTGGTTACATCTGCAGCGCGGCGCCAAGATCGCCATTGGGCTCGCCGTCATCGCCGTGTTCGGCTGGCTGCCGCTGCGCGCGATCTGGGAAAATTCGAGCGTCGAGGCCGTTCTGAATTCCCGCCTCGTCACGTTGCGCACGCCCATCGGTGGTCGTGTCTCGGCCGCCCAGCGCGTGACCGATCAAGCCAAGTTAGATGCCGGAACCGTCGTCCTGCGCGTCGTCAATTCGCGCGGGGATCGCACCCGGCTTGATGATCTCCGGCGGCAGAAGTCGCGCCTCGAGAACGAGCGGCCGAGCCTTGCTGCCAAGCTCGCCTTGGCACAGGCCGCGCAAAAGGACCTGGCGCGGCAGGCAGCCCAATTCCGCGACGGACGCGTGCTCCAACTCGAGGCCCGCATCGCCGAGATCCAGACCTCGATCGAGGCGGCGGCGGCGCGGCGGGACGAAGCCAGTGCCGCCGTCGACCGCGCATCTTCGCTGGCGAAATCCGGCAATGTCTCGACCGTCGAGCTGGCGCGGTTGACGCGCGAGCTCTCCGTGTCGCAACAGACCGAGCTCGGCGCGCGCAAGCGGCTGGATGCCGCCAAAGTCGAGCTCACCGCGGCGCAGAACGGCTCGTTCCTCGGCGACAGCTACAATGACCGGCCAAGTTCGGTGCAGCGCGAGGAGGAGATGCGCCAGCGTGCCGGCGACCTCGAAGCCGATCTGGCGCGCACCGACACCGAGATCGCCTGGCTCGCCAACGAAATCATCATCGAGGAGGTCCGCTTCGCCGATCTGTCTGAAGCCGACATCACGACACCCGTCGCGGGGCGCGTCTGGGAGATGATGACCTCACCCGGTGAGGACGTGCAGGCCGGCCAGCCCCTGCTCAAGGTGCTCGATTGCAGCGGTGCCGTCATCACCGCCAACGTCACCGAGAGCGTCTACAACCGCTTGCAGCTCGGCGATCGCGCGACGTTCGAGCCGAATGACGGCGGTGAGCCGATCTCCGGCACCGTGGTCAACCTGACCGGCGCCGCCGGTGCGCCCGCCAATCTCGCCATCAATCCGGATGCGCTGAGCAAGGAGCCTTATCGCGTGACCGTGGCCTCGCGCGATGCGGCGGCCCGCGCCTGCACCGTGGGACGTACCGGCCGCGTCGTGTTTGCCCGGAACGAGACCGCGCCGTGATGATGGCGCTGACGCCCGGCCTGATCGCACTCGGCGCCTTCATGGCGATCGTGCCGCTGCTCAGGCGCGACAGCACGATGGCCCGCTCGTTGCTGGCCATCGTGGCGGTGGCCTTGCTGCTGCGCTATCTCTATTGGCGCATCACGTCGACGCTTCCGCCGCCGCATCTGACTGTCGATGCCGTGATCGGCTACCCCTTCATGCTGCTGGAAGCGGCCTCGCTGGTCGCGGTCGCGTTGTCGTTGCTGTTCCTGAGCCGGACGCGTGACCGCACCGGCGCAGCGAAGATCGACGGCCGTGCCACCAATCCGGACGCGCCGCTGATCGACGTCTTCATCTGCACCTACAACGAGGAACGATCGATCCTCGAGCGCACGATCATCGGCGCGACCGGCATGGCGTACGGCCATTACCGCGTCTGGGTGCTCGACGACGGAAGGCGGCCCTGGCTGCGTCGGCTTTCGGCCGAGCTCGGCTGCCATTATCTCACGCGGCCCGACAACCACCACGCCAAGGCCGGCAACATCAATCACGCGCTCAAGCACGTCGGCGCCCTGCCGGAGCGGCCGGAATTCGTTGCCGTTCTCGATGCGGACTTCGTGCCGCGGCCCGACTTCCTCGCGCGCACCGTCTCGCTCATGGACGATGTTTCGGTCGGCGTAGTGCAGACCCCGCAGCATTTCATCAACCCAGACCCGATCCAGACCAACCTCGCCGCGACCGACGTCTGGCCCGACGAGCAGCGGTTTTTCTTCGACATCCTGCTGCCGGCCAAGGACGCCTGGGGCGTCGCATTTTGCTGCGGGACCTCGTCGCTCATCCGCTATTCCGGGCTGGTGCAGATTGGCGGATTTCCGACCGACTCGGTGACGGAAGACTACCTCGTCACCCTTCGCTTGAAGGAACACGGCCTCAATACGATCTATCTCAACGAGCGGCTGACGATCGGGCTCGCGCCGGAGGGGCTGAAGGAATACATCACCCAGCGCGCCCGCTGGTGCCTCGGCCTGATGCAAATCGTGCGCGGCCGCAGCGGACCGCTGTCTCAGGATTCGAAGCTGTCCTTCATCGACCGCCTCTCGCTGGTCGACGCCTTCATGAGCTGGTCCGCGGTCTACACCTCGAAGGTAGCGGGCCTGGTGGTGCCCTGGCTGTTCCTGCTGTTCGGCATCAAGGCGGTCCGGGCCGACCTCACCGAGCTGTTGCGCGTCTTTCTGCCGTTCTATGTCTGGAATGGCCTCAGCATGGCCTGGCTGTCGCGCGGCCGCTCGCTCGCGATGATGAGCGACGTGTCGCAGCTCATCGCGGCGCCCGCCGTGCTCAAGGCGGTGGCAGCCGGCCTGTTGAAGCCGAAAGGCCACAAGTTCAAGGTCACCGCGAAAGGCGGCGACCGTAACCGGCGATTTGTCGAATGGCCGCTGCTGCGGCTCTATGGCGGCGCGCTTTTCATCACGCTCGCGGCCATCGCCTATGCCTTCATCCTGCACCTGCGCGGCGAGAACATCGCCTATGGCGGACTGGCCCTGGCCTGGAGCCTCTACAACGCGGTCATCCTCACCGTGGTCTGCTTCGTCTGCATCGAGCAGCCGCGCAAGCGCAAGGCGGAGCGGTTCAGCCGCAGTGAGACGGTCCTGCTGCGACAGGACGGCAAGACGCATCTCGCCCGGCTCGCCGACATCTCCATCACGGGCGCCCGCCTGATCGATCCGGATCCGCCGGCGCCGGGCAGCACGATCGAATGCCGGATCTATGGCCGCCCGATCGCGGCCATCGTGGTGCGGCGGACCACGGACGGCTTCGCCGTGCGGTTCGAGGAAGGCATGGATACGCGCGTGCACGCGATCAGGGCGTTCTATGCCGGCGAATATGTTCGCGCCTTTCGGGGCGTCAGGGCGCTCCCGGTCGGGAAAGCGCTGTTGATGCGGCTGTTCGGCTAGGGTCCCGCCCGACATCCGCGCGCGTTCCCTGCTGACAGAGCATGAAGGGATGGCCTGAGACTGTCACTTCACCTAAACTTCAGGCGAATCCACGCCTGCCCTCCCGCCGGAACCCCTATGGTCCAGACCCGATTTCTGATCGCGGCCGTCGCACTTCTTGCATGCGCTGCCACCGCCTCCGCCCAAATGCTTCCACCTCCCGCCAAGCCGGCAGCGCCCAAGGCACCCTCGCCGCGCGCGGCCTCTTGCCACAACGGCGCGAGCTTCGATCGCTTCCTGGCCGACGTGAAGAGCCAAGCGGTGGCTGCAGGTGTGTCGCAGCGGACGATCGCGGAGACCTCGCCCTATCTCGTCTACGACCAGGGCATCGTCAATCGCGACCGCGGCCAGCGCGTGTTCGGCCAGCTCTTCACCGAATTCGCCGGCCGCATGGCGGCGCCCTATCGGATGCAGAACGGCCAGCAGCACATCAAGCAACACGCTGCCGCGTTCGCGCGCGCCGAGAAGGAATATGGCGTCCCGCCGGCGGTGATCGCCGCGTTCTGGGGGCTGGAGAGCGACTTCGGCGCCAACATGGGCAATCTGCCGACGCTGAAATCGCTGGTGTCGCTCGCCTATGACTGCCGCCGCTCAGAGATGTTCGTGGGCGAGACCATCGCCGCGCTCAAGATCATCGACCGCGGCGATCTGCATCCCGACGAGATGATCGGCTCCTGGGCCGGCGAGCTCGGGCAGACGCAATTCCTGCCTGTGCATTACGTCAACTACGCCGTCGACTATGACGGCGACGGACGACGGGACCTGTTGCGCTCGCCGGCCGACGTGATCGGCTCGACCGCGAACTACATTGCCAACGGCTTGAAATGGCGGCGCGGCGAGCCGTGGCTGGAAGAGATCAAGGTGCCGCCGAATCTACCCTGGGATAAGACCGATCTCACGGTGAAAGAGCCACGCTCGACATGGGCGCAGCTCGGGGTCACCTATCCCGACGGCCGTCCCTTGCCGAACGACAATCTCGCGGCGTCCGTGTTGCTGCCGATGGGGCGCTTTGGGCCGGCCTTCATGGCCTATGCGAATTTCGCGGCCTATACCGAGTGGAATAACTCGCTGATCTATTCGACCACTGCGGGCTATCTCGCCTCGCGCATTGCGGGTGCCGCGCCGCTGCGCAAGCCGGCGGCGCCGGTGGCGCAATTGCCATTCAACGAGCTAAAAGAATTGCAGCAGTTGCTGATGCGCGCCAGCTTCAATGTCGGCAAGGTCGACGGCGTGCTAGGCCAGCAGAGCCGCGCCGCCGTGAAGGCGATGCAGATCAAGTTCGGCCTGCCTGCGGATTCCTGGCCGACCGCGGAGCTGCTGGCGCGCATGCGCGGCGGCACGGCACAGGCGCAGCCCCAGACAACGATTCGGTAGAATTTTCGCATCGCACAAGCCGCTCCCGCGATTGTATTTTCCCATGAGGCTCCCATGTGAGTGGCTCAGGTTTTCTCCTGAGATTTCCCATTCACAAGCGAGCATCACATGTCCTTCTACGACGCAGCCGTCCCCGCCTATTTGCAAATGCTGAACAGCGTGACCGGGTTGCTCACCAAAGCCGAGGCGCATTGCGCGGCCAAGAAGATCGACCCCAGCGTCCTGCTCGGCTCGCGTCTCTTCCCGGACATGCTGCCACTGTCGAAGCAGGTCCAGCTCGTCACCGATTTCGCCGCCAAAGGCTGTGCCCGGCTGACCCATAGCGAAGTGCCCTCGACGTCCGACACCGAGACCAGCTTTGCGGAATTGAAGCAGCGGCTGGCAAAGACGATCGACTACGTGAAGTCGTTCAAGCCGGAGCAGTTCGAGGGTGCCGATACCAAGGACGTCACCTTCCCGGCCGGACCGGACAAATCCATCACGATGAAGGGCCAGCAATTCCTGAGCGCGTTCTCGCTGCCGAACTTCTATTTCCACGCCGCGACCGCCCACGGCATTTTGCGCCACAACGGCGTCGAGATCGGCAAGCGCGATTTCATGGGCGCGAACTGATTTGCAAAATTGCACGGCCGTGTAGCGGAATTCTCCTGCCGCGGCCGAAATTGCACATGAATTATGCTACGCGGCCTTGCCGCGTAGCTCGCCTGCACTTTGAGTATGGCTCCGCCCTTGCGCCTGATGTCGCGATGCACAACTGTTCCAGACCTCTCACCGCTGGAAACATTACCAATGAGCCGTCCAACCAAATTGTTTGAGACCTATAAGCTCGGTCCGATCACGCTTGCGAACCGTTTCGTGATGGCGCCGCTGACGCGCAATCGCGCCGCGCCCGGCACGTTCGTGCCTGGCACGCTCGCCGCCGACTATTACGGCCAGCGCGCCTCCGCAGGGCTTCTGATCACCGAAGCGAGCCAGGTCTCGCAGCAAGGGCAAGGCTACCAGGACACCCCCGGCATCTACAGCAAGGAGCAGGTCGCCGGCTGGCGCAAGGTCACCGACCGCGTGCACGAGCGTGGCGGCAAGATCTTCATTCAGCTCTGGCATGTCGGCCGCATCTCGCATGTCGACCTCCAGGCGAATGGCGCCGCCCCGGTGGCGCCGAGCGCGATCCGCGCCAAGGGCAAGACTTTCGTGAACGGCGGCTTCGCCGACGTCTCCGAGCCCCGCGCGCTCGAGCTTTCCGAGATTCCGGGAACCATCGACGACTTCAAGCGCGCGACGAAGAATGCGCTCGAGGCCGGTTTCGACGGCGTCGAGATTCACGGGGCCAACGGCTACCTGCTCGAGCAGTTCGCCAAGGACGGCGCCAACAAGCGCACGGACGCCTATGGCGGCTCGATCGAGAACCGCGCGCGGCTGATGCTGGAAGTCTCCAAAGCCGTCGTGGCCGAGGCCGGAGCCAATCGTACCGGCATCCGCATCTCGCCGGTGACGCCGGCCAACGACATCTCGGATTCCAATCCGCAGGCCCTGTACAACCACATTGTCGACGGCCTCAGCGCGCTCAAGCTGGTCTATCTCCACGTCGTCGAAGGCGCCACCGGCGGCCCCCGCGACATCGCGCCGTTCGACTACGCGTCCTTGCGCAAGCGCTTTACCGGCGCCTACATCGCCAACAACGGCTACGATTTCGATCTCGCAACCAAGGTGCTGGACGCCAACGCGGCCGACCTCATCGCCTTCGGCAAGCCGTTCATCTCCAACCCCGATCTCGTCGAGCGGCTGAAGCAGGGCGCCGCGCTGAACGACTGGGACAAGAATACGTTCTACGGCGGCGGCGCGAAGGGATATACGGACTACCCGACGCTGGCAGCTGAGCCGGCGGAGTGATCTCCGCTTTCTCCTCCGTCATTGCGAGGAGCTTTTGCGACGAAGCAATCCAGACTGCCATTGCGAAAAGACTCTGGATTGCTTCGCTTCGCTCGCAATGACGCGGTAGACGCAGCCGGGTTCACCAGAAAGAAAAAGGCCGGGATCGCTCCCGGCCTTTCGCATTTGATGACGTTACGCGCCGCTTACTTCGCTTCCGCGCGCTTGGGCGGGGTGGCCGGCCACGACTTGATCAGGGTGTCGTAGTCGACCGTCTCGCCCTTCGGCTTCTCGTTGGCGAGCTTGCGCTGGGGCGCGATGGTGCCGTCCTTCTCGGCCTTCGCGAACCAGTACTCCGGCTTCTCCTTCTTGTGCAGCTTCGGACCGCAGGCACCCTGCACGTTTGACTTTTCCAGGCGCTCCATCACGGAGTCCTGAGCCGCCGCAAGGGCATCCATCGCGGCTTGCGGCGTCTTCGCACCGGACGACGCATCGCCGATGTTCTGCCACCACAGCTGCGCGAGCTTCGGATAGTCGGGCACGTTGTTGCCGGTCGGGGTCCACTGCACGCGCGCAGGCGAGCGGTAGAACTCGATCAGGCCGCCGAGCTTCGGCGCGCGCTCGGTGAACGACTTGTCCCAGATGTCGGATTCACGGATGAAGGTGAGACCGACATGGCTCTTCTTCAAGCTCACCGATTTGGAGATGATGAACTGGAGATAGAGCCAGGCCGCCTTGCGGCGATCCGCCGGGGTCGACTTGAGCAGCGTCACGGAGCCGGCGTCCTGATAGCCGAGCTTCATGCCTTCCTTCCAGTACGCACCGTGCGGCGAGGGCGCCATACGCCATTTCGGCGTACCGTCCGCGTTCATCACGGCGATGCCCGGCTTCACCATGTCGGCGGTGAAGGCCGTGTACCAGAACATCTGCTGGGCGATGTTGCCCTGCGCCGGCACCGGGCCTGCCTCGGAGAACGTCATGCCCTGGGCCTGCGGCGGCGCATACTTCTTCAGCCAGTCGAGATATTTGGTGATCGAGTAGACCGCGGCCGGACCGTTGGTGTCGCCACCACGCTCCACCGAGGAGCCGACCGGGCGGCAGCCTTCCATGCGGATGCCCCATTCGTCGACCGGCAGGCCGTTCGGAATGCCCTTGTCACCGTTGCCGGCCATCGAGAGCCAGGCATCGGTGAAACGCCAACCGAGCGAGGGGTCCTTCTTGCCATAGTCCATATGGCCGTAGACCTTGACGCCGTTGATCTCCTTGATGTCGTTGGTGAAGAACTCGGCGATGTCCTCATAGGCGGACCAGTTCACGGGCACGCCGAGCTCGTAGCCATACTTGGCCTTGAACTTGGCCTTGTAGTCGGCGTTGGTGAACCAGTCGTAGCGGAACCAATAGAGGTTCGCGAACTGCTGGTCGGGCAGCTGATAGAGCTTACCGTCGGGACCGGTCGTGAACGACTTGCCGATGAAGTCGTTGACGTCGAGCATGGGATCGGTGACGTCCTTGCCCTCGCCGGTCATGTAGTCCGAGAGAACGACGGTCTGTCCGTAGCGGAAGTGGGTGCCGATCAGGTCGGAATCGTTGATCCAGCCGTCATAGACGTTCTTGCCGGACTGCATCTGGGTCTGCAGCTTCTCAACGACGTCACCCTCCTGGATGAGGTCGTGCTTGAGCTTGATGCCGGTGAGCTCGGAGAACGCCTTGGCCAGCGTCTGCGATTCATATTCGTGAGTCGTGATGGTCTCGGAGACGACGTTGATCTCCATGCCCTTGAAGGGCTCGGCAGCCTTGGCGAACCACTCCAGCTCCTTCTTCTGGTCTTCCTTCGACAGCGTCGAGGGCGTGAACTCTGCGATCCACTTCTGGATCACGGCGTCGTCGGCAGCGCGGACCGGCGCCGAGACGGCGAACGACACCGCGACAATCGCGGCGACGCTGGACATGGTCAGAAAACTGCTCTTGGTCAATGGACCTTTCCTTCTCCTAAACTGTCGCATGTTGTTCCTCCGTTGCAGCGACAAACTTTTATACAGACCCGGATTGCCCCCGGATCTGGCCGTCCCTTCGCGAGCTTCAGACCGTGCGGAATATGAGCACGGCCGTCACCAACGAAATTCCACTTGCGAGCCACAGGCGCGAGATTTCAACGCCCTCCTCGCCGATCGGCAGCGTTGCGATCGCATCCGTGCCGAAGAAACCGATCCAGAGAAGGTGGATGACCGCCGCAGCGATCAGCGAAACAAACAGGCGGTCGCCGCGCGTGGTCGGAATGCGGAGCACGCCGACGCGCTCGGCTTCGGGATAGACCGCCGCAAGCCACGTCATCACGGCGAGCGTGCAGGCGAGCGCGGCGAAGAAGATTGCCGTCGGCAGCGTCCAGGCCATCCATGCGATGGATTCCATATGCTCTACTCCTTGCGCATGATCTGGTCCGAAAACCGGTTTCCACTTTTCGGGATCATGCGCGCCTCAGACGCGACCGAGCGCAAAACCGCTCGCGATGTAGTTGCGGACGAACCAGATCACGAGCGCGCCCGGAATGATGGTGAGCACGCCGGCGGCTGCCAAGAGGCCCCAGTCCATGCCCGATGCCGATACCGTGCGCGTCATGATCGCCGCGATCGGCTTGGCCGACACCGAGGTCAGCGTGCGCGCGAGCAGAAGCTCGACCCAGGAGAACATGAAGCAGAAGAAGGCGGCGACACCGATGCCGCTCGCGATCAACGGCACCAGGATCTTGATGAAGAAGCGCGGAAAGGAATAGCCGTCGAGAAAGGCGGTCTCGTCGATCTCGCGTGGAACGCCGGAGACGAAGCCTTCGAGGATCCACACCGCCAGCGGCACGTTGAAGATGCAATGCGCGAGCGCGACCGCCCAGGGCGTATCGAACAGGCCGATCGCCGAATAGAGGTTGAAGAACGGCAGCGCATAGACCGCGGCCGGCGCCATGCGGTTCGACAGCAGCCAGAAGAACAGATGCTTGTCGCCGAGGAAGCGGTAGCGCGAGAAAGCATAGGCCGCCGGCAGCGCCACCGAGATCGAGATGATGGTGTTGAGGATGACGTATTCCAGCGAGTTGATGTAGCCGGAATACCAGCTCTCGTCGGTGAAGATGCGCTTGTAATGCTGGAGCGTCGGCGTGTGCGGCCACAGCGTCATCGTCGAGACGATTTCGGCATTGGTCTTGAAGCTCATGTTGACGAGCCAGTAGATCGGCAGCAGCAGAAAGATCAGGAACAGCCCCATGATGAGGCGGCGGCCGGGGATCGAGTGCATCAGGCCACTCCTTCCTTTGGCTTGAGCGCCGGCACCGGCTTCAGCGCGGCCGACGGCTTGGGCTCCGCCGCCGGCTCGCTCTCCGCCTGGACTTTGCGCTCGGCGCCCGCATTGGTCATGACGGTGTAGAAGATCCAGCAGACGATCAGGATGATCAGATTGTAGACGAGCGACAGCGCCGCGGCCTTGCCGAGGTCGAATTGGCCGAGCGCGATCTTGACCAGCTCGATCGACACGAAGGTCGTGGAGTTGCCGGGGCCGCCGCCGGTGACGACGAACGGCTCGGTATAGATCATGAAGCTGTCCATGAAGCGCAGCAGCACCGCGATCAAGAGCACGCGGTTCATCTTCGGCAGCTGGATCGCCTTGAACACGGCCCAGCGCGAGGCGCCGTCGATCTGGGCGGCCTGATAATAGGCTTCGGGAATCGACTTCAGGCCGGCATAGCACAGCAACGCAACGAGGCTGGTCCAGTGCCAGACGTCCATCACGATGACGGTGACCCAGGCATCGATCTCGTTGGAGACGTAATTGTAGTCGATGCCGACGGCATTGAGGACATAGCCGAGCAGGCCGATGTCGGGGCGCCCGAAGATCTGCCAGATCGTGCCGACCACGTTCCACGGAATTAGCAGCGGCAGCGCGAGGATGACGAGGCAGGCCGCCACCGTCCAGCCCTGTCGCGGCATCGACAACGCGACGACGATGCCGAGCGGCACCTCGATCGCGAGGATCACCAGCGAGAAGAACAGATTGCGCCCGAGCGAGGCGAGGAAGCGGCCGCCGAGATCGGTCGAGGGATCGAGCAATTCCTTGAACCAGCCGACCCCGTTCCAGAAGAACTGGTTGTTGCCGAAGGTGTCCTGCATCGAATAGTTCACCACCGTCATCAGCGGCAGCACCGCCGAGAAAGCGACGACCAGGAACACCGGCAGCACCAGGAACCAGGCTTTTTGGTTGACGATCTTGTCCATCAGGCGGCTCCCTCCACCAGAAGGCTGTCGGCGTAGACGTGGACGTGCGACGGATCGAATTTCAGTCCGGCCATGCCGTCCGAGCTGGCGAACCCCGCGGGCGCGCGCGCCGCGAGCTTGGCGTCGCCGAAGCGTGCTCGCGCAAAACGGATGCGGCCGAGATCGTCGAGACGCTCGATCCTTGCGGTGAGCAGACCGGGCGCAGGCGCGACGACCTCCACGAATTCCGGACGGACGCCGATCTCGATCTTCGCGCCCGAAGGCAGGTTGTCGTAAGCGCGGTTGAGTCCGATGACGTGGCCATCGATCCGCGCCTCGCGTCCCCTCACCTCGGCCGGCAGGATGTTCATGCCGGGCGAGCCGATGAAATAGCCGACGAAGGTGTGCGCCGGCTTGTCGAACAGCTCGGCCGGCGTACCGCTCTGCACGACGCGGCCGTCATGCATCACAACGACGGTATCGGCAAAGGTCAGCGCCTCGGTCTGGTCGTGGGTGACGTAGATCATCGTGAGGTCGAGCTCACGATGCAGCGCCTTCAGCTTGGAGCGGAGCTGCCATTTCAGCTCGGGATCGATCACCGTCAGCGGCTCGTCGAACAGCACGGCGGCGACGTCGGAACGGACGAGGCCGCGGCCGAGCGAGATCTTCTGCTTGGCGTCCGCCGTCAGGCGCGTCGCCTTGCGGTTGAGATAGGGTTCGAGATCGAGCAGGCGACCGATCTCTGCTACGCGCTTGTCGATCTCGGCCTTGGGCACGCCGCGGTTCTTCAGCGGAAACGCCAAATTCTGCCCCACCGTCATGGTGTCGTAGATCACCGGAAACTGGAACACCTGGGCGATGTTGCGCTTCTGGGTTGACAGCGGTGTGATGTCCTTGCCGTCGAACAGGATTTTCCCCCGCGACGGCGTGATGATGCCGGAGATGACGTTGAGCAGCGTGGTCTTGCCGCAGCCGGACGGGCCGAGCAGCGCGTAGGCGCCACCCTGCCGCCAGGTCATGGTGACAGGCTTCAGCGCAAAGCTGTCCTGTGGCGCATCATTGCCGCCGTAGGAATGGGCGAGATCGACGAGGTCAATGCGGGCCATGTCGCACCTCCCTCAAGAGCTCGGCGCCGCGACCAACCGGTCGGCGGCATCGAAGACAAAAACGTCGTTGGGATCGAGCACGGCGTCGAGCGTCTGGCCCGGCTCGAACTCGTGCACGCCGTGCAGCACCGCCACCCAATTCGATCCTTCGCGGGTCAGATGCACGAAACTCTCCGAACCGGTGATCTCGGTCACCGTCACCGTGGCATGGAAGGCATGGCGATCGGCCTCGCCATTGGCGAGCGCGAGTTGATGGGCGCGAAAACCGACACGATAGGCGCCGTCGGCAAGGCTTGAATAAAGACCGGAGGCCGGCGAAGCCGTGCCGCCGGCATAAGCGACCTGCCCGTTCCTCTTCTCGATGCCGACGAGGTTGAGCGGCGGATCGGAGAAAACCTGCGCGACGCGCAGCGTCTGCGGGCGGCGGTAGACGTTGGCGGTCTCGCCCATCTGAAGCGCCTCGCCTTCCCACATGCACACCGTGTTGCCACCGAGCAGCAGCGCCTCGGTCGGCTCGGTGGTGGCGTAGACGAAGATCGCGCCCGAAGCCTCGAAGATGCGCGGCAGCTCGGCGCGCAGTTCCTCGCGCAGCTTGTAATCGAGATTGGCGAGCGGCTCGTCGAGCAGCACGAGATCGGCGCCCTTGACCAGCGCGCGCGCGATCGCGTGCCGCTACCTTCCCGGCAATCACGACATCGGCGATAATCCGACCGCGATCGGGCCGGCCCCAAAGCCGCCGGTCAGCGAAGCGCACCGCCGGCAATTCTGCGACA
>NZ_JALBGZ010000779.1:0-2760 GCF_023006515.1 Bradyrhizobium sp. PRIMUS42 | reverse complement strand
AGCATCGGGCCGCCCGACAGCACGATCGCGGGCAGGTTCACGGTCGCCGCCGCCATCATGCAGGCCGGCGTGGTCTTGTCGCAGCCGGTGGTGAGCACGACGCCGTCGAGCGGATAACCGTAGAGGATCTCGACCAGGCCAAGATAGGCGAGGTTGCGGTCGAGCGCGGCGGTCGGGCGCTTGCCGGTCTCCTGAATCGGATGGGTCGGGAATTCCATCGCGATGCCGCCGGCCTCGCGGATGCCCTCGCGGACGCGATGGGCAAGCTCGATATGGTGGCGGTTGCAGGGAGAGAGGTCGTTGCCGGTCTGGGCGATCCCGATGATCGGCTTGCCGGACTGCAGCTCGGCGCGGGTGAGGCCGTAATTGAGGTAGCGCTCCATGTAGAGCGCCGTCATGCCCGGATTATGCGGGTTGTTGAACCATTCCTGCGAGCGAAGGTGGCGTCGAGAGCCGTTGCCGGCGGGCGCATGCCCATTGGTTGGTTTTTTTGTCATTGGTTTCTCCTGCAATGCAAACGCACCGGCGTCCGTCCTAGGGTGTCGGCTTGTGCGATGCCCAATGGCGCCAATGACGGATCGCTGGCCCGCTGGCGGGTCGTTTCCTCACAAATGCGATACTAGTCATGGCCACTTGGTAACGCTACCATTTTGTTCGCCGCACCCGCGCCTGAAACGGCTGGCCTGCTCTCCGAATGGCGCGGCGACGAACTTTGCCGCTCGATGACCTTGAAGCCGAGATCGAGCACCGGCTGCTCCGGGCGCCGCCCGTCGATCGCCTCGATCAGCATGGTGGCGGCCGTCTTGCCCATCTCGTAGCGGTTGGTACGCACGCTGGTGAGGGTGGGGACGGCGGACGCCATGAATTCGAGGTCGTTGAAGCCGACGATCGCGATCTGGTCGGGGACCGTTATCTCGCGGCGCCGGCATTCGAACAGAACGCCGAGCGCGAGGTCGTCATTGGCGCAGAACACTGCATCGAGGTCGGGCTCTCGCGCCAGCAGATCGGTGAACAGGGCGCCGCCGAGCGTCACCGAGGTCGGCGTCGCGGTCGTGACGACCAGGCGCTGCTCGAACAATGCGGTGTCTTTCATGGCCGAGACATATCCGTCCAGCCGCCGTTGCACCCGCGGATCCATGCGGGCGCCGACGAAGCCGATCCTGCGGTGGCCTTGTTCGAACAGGTGCGCAACCGCTGCGCGGGCTGCATCATAGTGCGAAAAGCCGATCATCATGTCGACCGGGTCGGGGCCGATCTCCATGATCTGCACGATCGGGCAGTCGGCGGCCTCCAGCATGGCGCGCGATTCCGCGGTCTGGTCGATGCCGGTGACGATCAGTCCGGCCGGCTTCTGCGCCAGAAACAGACGCAGCAGCTTCTCCTCCTGGAGAATGCTGTAGCGTGTGTTGGACAACTGGATCGAGTAACGGTTGCCTTCGGACGCATCGTAGATGCCGCGCAGCACGTCCGAGAACACGTTGTTGGTGAGAGAGGGAATCAGGACACCGATGACCTCGGTGCGTTGCGAGGCCAACGCGCGTGCCGCAAGGTTCGGGACATAGCCGAGCTCCTTGGCCGCGCTCTCGACCCGGGTCCGCTTGGCGATCGACAGGGCCTCCGGATTCCGAAAGAAGCGGGACGCTGTAATGGGGCTGACGCCGGCAAGCTCGGCGACTTCCGCCAGCCGGATTTTGCCTGACTTGGTGCGTTTTCGACCCATTTGCTGCTCATAACACAGTCGGTCCGGCAAACAAAGGAACGTTGACAGCGCTACCAGCAGCGACTAACCAAAGACAAATTGCCAAAACCGCACAAACTGCCGACAATATAGCCCGTTAAAGTCGGGCCTTGGTTCGGCGAAGTCTGAAAAACAAGACGGTCGCGGCGCTAGGGGCGTCGTGGACTTTCGAGGAGGGAGCTAGATGTCGTCTGTGCAAATCCGCGACGTGCGGAAATCGTTCGGCAATTTTGAAGTTCTGCACGGCGTGACTGTACCGATCGAGGACGGCCAGTTCGTCGTTCTGGTCGGCCCCTCCGGCTGCGGCAAGTCGACGCTTCTGCGCATGCTCGCGGGTCTCGAGAACATCACCTCCGGCACGATCTCGATCGGCGACCGCGTCGTCAACAATGTCCAGCCCAAGGAGCGGGACATTGCGATGGTGTTCCAGAACTACGCGCTCTATCCGCACATGACGGTCGCCGACAACATGGGCTTCTCGCTGAAGCTGCGAAATGCCGGCTCCGACGAGATCAACAAGCGCGTCAAGCGCGCCGCCGAGATCCTCGCGCTGTCGCCACTGCTCGATCGCTACCCGCGCCAGCTCTCGGGCGGTCAGCGCCAGCGCGTCGCGATGGGCCGCGCCATCGTGCGCGACCCGCAGGTCTTCCTGTTCGACGAGCCCTTGTCCAACCTCGACGCCAAGCTCCGCGTCGCCATGCGCACCGAGATCAAGGAGCTGCACCAGCGGTTGAAGACGACCACCGTCTATGTCACCCACGATCAGATCGAAGCCATGACCATGGCCGACAAGATCGTCGTCATGCATGACGGCATCGTCGAGCAGATGGGCACGCCGCTCGAGCTCTACGACAAGCCGGACAACCAGTTCGTCGCCGGCTTCATCGGCTCGCCCGCGATGAACTTCCTGAAGGGGCATGTGCGCGTCAACGGCGTCGCGACCTTCGAGGGGCCGAACGGCGTCAAGCTGCCGCTCAAGACCGCGCCCGCGGCGTCCGACGGCCTTCCCGCCGTCTACGGCG
>NZ_JALBGZ010000778.1:0-2763 GCF_023006515.1 Bradyrhizobium sp. PRIMUS42 | reverse complement strand
CGGTCTCCCCCCCAATGCCGGCGCCGCGGCAGGCCCAGGTGGCGCCGCCATGCGGCGTCACCTCGGTATCGCCGGTGATGACCTTGACGTGCTCCTGCGCGAGGCCAAGCTGATCAGCCACGATCTGGCTGATGATCGCCTCGGTGCCCTGGCCTTGCTCGGTGACCGAGATCAGGCAGCGCACCTCGCCCGACGGCGTCAGGCTTAGGATCGCGCCATCTTGTGAAGAGATGCGCGCACCACCGACACCATAGAACGCGGGGCTGGGATTGGTGATCTCGACAAAGGCCGCGATGCCGATGCCGCGATAGACGCCGCGCTCGCGCAAGTCGGCCTGCTCGGCACGCAAGCTGTCGTAGTCCATGATTTCGTGCAGACGCTTCAGGCAGGCCTGATGCGACAGCGCCTCGAAGCGGTAGCCGGTCGGCGAGGTCTGCGGATAGGCGTCGTCGGGGATGACGTTCAGCGCGCGGATGGCGAAGGAATCGAGGCCAACCTTGCTTGCTGCCATGTCGACCAGCCGCTCGGTGACGGCACAGGCGATGGGATGACCGACGGCGCGATACTGGCTGGTCTGCACCTTGTTCTGGAAGATTACCTCCAGCGTGGCGCGGTAATTCCTAAAGCGATAGGGCGCGCCGATCAGGCGGATCACCTGGTTGCCCTCGACCACGCTGGTGCGCGGATAGGTCGAGAACGCGCCGATCGCGGTCAAATCGAGGACATCCATCGCCAGGATCTCGCCCCTGGCGTCGAGCGCCATGCGGGCGCGAACGCGATGGTCGCGAGCGTGGATGTCGGAGACGAAGGACTCCAAGCGATCGGCGACGTACTTCACGGGACGGCCGAGCAGGATCGAGAGGCCGACCACCGCCATGTCCTCGTGATAGACATGCAGCTTCATCCCGAAGGAGCCGCCGATATCTGTCGCGATCACGCGGACGCGGGCCTCCGGGATGTTGTAGTGGCGTGAATAGAGGTCCTGAAACTGATACGGGGTTTGCGTACCGTGGTGCACGGTGAGCATGCCGGCGGAAGGATCGTAATCGGCGACGATGGCGCGCGGCTCCAGCGTCACCGCGGTATGGCGGCCGAAGGTGAACTCTTCTTCCACCACGTGGGCGGCGTGCGCAAAAGCGTCGTCGACGGTGCCGCTGTCGAGCTGGCTGCGGAAGCAGGTATTGTTGGCGGTGCCGGGGTTGACCAGCGGACCACCGGCCTCGCGCGCGCTGTCGATATCGACGACGACGGGAAGATCCTCGTAGTCGACTTCGATCAACTCCAGCGCATCTTCGGCGATCGCGCGGCTCTCGGCGACGACGGCGACCACGGCCTGCCCGGCCCAGACCACGCGATCCAGCGGCAGCGGCCATTGCGGCGCCGAGGTCATGCCCTTGAAATGATCGAGCGTGCCGGTCCAGGGCGTGCAGATCTTGGCGAGATCGGCGCCCGTGGCGACGAGATGCACGCCTTCGAGCGCACGGGCCTCTTCGGTATTAATCGCAACGATCTTCGCATGCGCATGCGGACTGCGCAGGAACGCGGCATACAGCATGCGCGGCAGCTTGAGATCGCTCACATAGCGTCCCCGCCCCGCCAGTAGCCGCTTGGCGTTGGGCCGCGGCAGCGAACGGCCGATATAGGAATTCGGGCGGTCCAGCGAGGTCAGCGGCGCACTCATGGCGCACCTCCGCTTTCGCTGCGCGCTTTCGCCACCGCAGCGATGGCGTCGACGATCGCCTCATAGCCGGTGCAGCGGCAGTAATTGCCCGACAACGCGTCGCGGATCTCGTCACGGCCGGGCTGCGCCACCCGCGAGAGCAACTCGTGGGCGTTGACCAGCATGCCCGGCGTGCAGAAGCCGCATTGCAGCGCGTTGCGTCGATGGAATTCGGCCTGGAGATCGGCGATCACGCCGCTCTCGGTGAGGCCTTCGATGGTGTTGATCGTTGCACCATCGGCCTGCACCGCAAAGACAAGGCAGGAATGCACGGCGCGGCCGTCGATCTGCACCAGACAGGCGCCGCAGGCGCCCATCTCGCAGCCGGCATGCGTGCCGGTCAGCTCAAGCTTGTCGCGCAGGCAATCGACCAGCGTGTCGCGCGGTGCGACCTCGCAGGCAACCTTGCGGCCGTTGACGACGAAGCGGACCCGCACCGTCTCGTCGGCCTCACCCAGCAGAGTTTCGTCGAAGCCGCTCACGCGCCCTCTCCGAGACGTCCGAGCAGGCGGCCAAGCAACACGCGGGCGAGATGCAGGCGCATCGCCGGGGGCACCTCGTCACTGTCGGGCGGCGCGAGATCGCCTTCAAGCGCTCCTTGCGCGGCGGCGATGCGTTCCGCGTCGAGACGCGCGCCGATCAAGGTGGCTTCAACCCCCTTCACCCGCGTTGGCGTATTGCCGACGGAGAAGAACGAGATGCGGATGTCGTCGATGCGCGCGCCGGCACAGGTCGCAAGCATGCCGCAGCCGGCCAGCGCATAATCCCCGCGCCGCCGCGCCAGCTCGTCGAAGGCAAAGCGCTGATCTGCCCTGAACAGCGGAACGTGGATTGCGGTGATCAGCTCGCCGGGCTGCAACGCCGTCTCGAACAGGTCGATGAAGAAATCGTCGGCCTTCACGCGACGATGACCCGCGGGGCCGGCGATCTCGATCTCGGCACCCAGCGCCAAGGTCATGGCCGGAAATTCGGAAGCCGGATCGGCCAGCGCGACGCTGCCGCCGAACGTGCCGCGGTTGCGGATGGCCGGATGCGCGACGAAC
>NZ_JALBGZ010000777.1:0-2766 GCF_023006515.1 Bradyrhizobium sp. PRIMUS42 | reverse complement strand
AATGTCGTCGCGGCTTCCGCACCGATCCCGCGTTCCACCCGCCCCGCGTCGCGCAGCCTCGCTCAGGCGACGGAGATCAACACGGTGGTCGGCAAGAGCGTCGACGGCATGGTCGCGACCGCGACCCGCCTCTCCGCCGCCAAGGGCGAGAGCATCTGGCTCAAGATCGTGATGCTGTCCCCGAGCGCTAGCCGTGCCATGTCGGTCACGCTGATGGGCGAGCTCGATACGGCCGCACTACGCGCCTATTTCGTCAAGCCACGGGCCGTGATCGCGATGGGCTTTGTCGACGATCCGATGCACGGCCTGTCCTGTGACAGCTTCTCGGGCAGCGCGACCACGAAGCTCGAAACCACGTCGTTCGTCGTGCGCACCGCCGCGCTGCGCTGACAGCCGCGACTACGTCCACAAACTCGATCTCGTAGCCCGGATGTCGCTTCGCTCATCCGGGCTACGGCAATGGCAGCCGAGGCGCCAACGCCTCAGAGCATTCCGAGCGCCTGCATGTAAGTCTCGAGAATGGTCTCGGCCTCGGCGCGCTCGTTCGGGTCCTGCTTGCGCATGCGCACGATGGTGCGCAGCGCCTTGACGTCGTAGCCATTGCCTTTGCTCTCGGCATAGACGTCCCGGATGTCGTCGGAGATCGCCTTCTTCTCTTCCTCCAGCCGCTCGATGCGCTCGATGATGGATTTGAGCTGGTCCTTGGCAAATTTCGTCGCGGGCTCGTCGTCGCGGACGGCGGCGGTGGTGGCCATCTTGGTACTCCAAATGGAACTGGCAAAACGAGGTGACGCCGGCATCCTCACCGCGCGTGCTGGGGAGAACCCTTAGGGTTGGCGTCCCCCGCGTTCAAGCAAGCATCGCGCTCGTCCACAGCGCGCCCACACCTTCCTGCTGCGGGGCGAAGAAAGCTGTTGTGTGGTGCGACTCAAGGGCGTGGCGCGTGAGACCGCTCAGTGCCCGTGGCCGTGAGGATGGACCTTCTTCATCGTCTCAAGCTGCTCGGGCGTGGCCGTGCCCTGGTATTTCGACTTCCAGGTCTCATAGGGCATGCCGTAGACGGCCTCCCGGCTCTCGTCCTTGCTCAAGGCGACGCCTTGGGCGTCCGCGGCTTCCTTGAGCCAGTTGGACAGGCAGTTGCGGCAGAAGCCGGCGAGATTCATCAGGTCGATGTTCTGGACATCCGTCCGCGTCTTCAGATGATCGACCAGGCGGCGGAACGCAGCCGCCTCGAGTTCCGTTCTGGTTTTGTCGTCGATTGCCATGGTTATATCCCCTGGGCCTGGCCCGATGGAGGTCACCCTTACGGGATCAGGTGGGGCCTGTCACAGATTTTGCCATATCCCGGCGCAAACCGGCCCGACGACGGAATTGCCGCTCGCTTGGGGCCGTTCCCAGCCCTACGCCAAATCGTCAATGATCTGGTATAGCTACCGCGACAATGATTGCCGAATCTCCCCGCCCCCCGCTTCGCCTGCTCGCCCGGTTGGTCCCGGTGCTGGTGATCGCCTTGCTGTGCCTTTGCGCCAGTCCGGCCTCCGCCGATTTCCGCCTCTGCAACAACACCTCGAGCCGGGTCGGCATTGCGCTCGGCTACAAGGACGCTGAGGGCTGGACCACCGAAGGCTGGTGGAACATCTCGTCCCGCTCCTGCGAGACCCTGCTGCGGGGAACGCTGGTCGCCCGATATTATTACATCTACGCGATCGACTATGACCGCGGCGGCGAGTGGTCGGGGCAGGCCTTCATGTGCTCGCGTGACAAGGAGTTCACCATCCGCGGCACCGAGGATTGCCTCGCGCGCGGCTATGACCGGACCGGCTATTTCGAGGTCGACACCGGCGAGCAGCGAGCGTGGACGGTGCAGTTGACTGACGCCAACGAACAGCCGGCGCAGCAGCGCGTACCGGGCCTGCCTGGTCCGGTTGGCCCGGGCGGGGTTCCGGGTTTGCCCAATAGCCCGCCCGGTGGTACGCCCCCCGCCGCGCCTGGCCTCCCGCCAGCTCCCTCGCCACCGTCTGGAAGTAAGCCATGAGGCGTCTTCGCCGTATCAAGATTCTCGCGACCCTGGGACCGGCCTCTTCAGATCTCGCGATGATCCGCCGCCTGTTCGAGGCCGGCGCCGACCTGTTTCGCATCAACATGAGCCACACCTCGCATGACAAGATGCGGGAGCTGGTGGCGACGATCCGCAACGTCGAGAGCAGCTACGGCCGGCCGATCGGCATCCTGGTCGATCTCCAGGGCCCGAAGCTCAGGTTAGGGGCCTTCGCCGAAGGCTCGGTCCAGCTCCAGAACGGCCAGACCTTCACGCTCGATTCCGACAAGGCGCCCGGCGATACCACGCGCGTCCACCTGCCGCATCCGGAGATCCTGGCGGCGCTGCGGCCCGGCCACGCGCTGCTGCTCGACGACGGCAAGGTGCGCCTGATCGCGGAGGAAACCTCCAAGGAGCACGCGGTGACGCGTGTCGTGGTCGGCGGCAAGATGAGCGACCGCAAGGGCGTCAGCCTGCCCGACACCGACCTGCCGGTCTCTGCCATGACATCGAAGGATCGCGCCGACCTCGAGGCGGCGCTTGTCACCGGCGTCGACTGGATCGCGCTGTCTTTCGTGCAGCGCGCCGACGACGTGCTCGAAGCCAAGAAGATGATCCGCGGCCGCGCCGCCGTGATGGCCAAGATCGAGAAGCCGCAGGCGATCGACCGCCTCGCCGACATCATCGAGGCCTCCGATGCGCTGATGGTGGCGCGCGGCGACCTCGGC
>NZ_JALBGZ010000776.1:0-2786 GCF_023006515.1 Bradyrhizobium sp. PRIMUS42 | reverse complement strand
CCAAGCACGCTGCCGAGCGCACCAAGGCCAAGAAGCTGATCTCGATCGCGGGCGGCGGCGACACCGTCGCGGCGCTCAACCAGGCCGGCGTCGCCGGCAGTTTCACCTATGTCTCGACCGCCGGTGGCGCGTTCCTTGAATGGATGGAAGGCAAGCCCCTGCCCGGCGTTGAGGTGCTGCGCATCAAGTAAGCTTCAATCGGCAAACATTGAGCGGCCTTTGGAAGGCCCAAACGGGAGAAAAAGACAGATGGCTCGGATCACGTTACGTCAATTGCTCGACCACGCGGCGGAGAACGATTACGGCGTACCGGCCTTCAACATCAACAATATGGAGCAGGCGCTGGCGATCATGGACGCGGCCAACCAGGTCGACGCGCCCGTCATCATCCAGGCCTCGCGCGGTGCGCGCTCCTACGCCAACGACATCATGCTCAAGCACATGATGGACGCGGTCACCGAAATCTACCCGCACATTCCGGTCTGCGTTCATCTCGACCACGGCAACGAAGCGGCGACCTGCATGACCGCGATCCAGGCCGGCTTCACCTCCGTCATGATGGACGGCTCGCTGAAGGCCGACGGCAAGACCCCCGGCGACTGGGCCTACAATGTCGGCGTCACCAAGACCGTGACCGACATGGCCCATCTCGGCGGCATCTCGGTGGAGGGCGAGCTCGGCGTGCTCGGCTCGCTCGAAACCGGCATGGGCGACAAGGAAGATGGCCACGGCGCCGAAGGCAAGCTCAGCCACGACCAGCTCCTGACCAATCCGGACGAGGCTGTGAAGTTCGTCCAGGAGACCAAGGTCGACGCGCTCGCGATCGCGATGGGGACTTCGCACGGTGCCTACAAGTTCACCCGCAAGCCCGATGGCGACATCCTCGCCATGAACGTGATCGAGGAGATCCATCGCAAGCTGCCGAACATGCATCTCGTCATGCATGGTTCGTCCTCGGTGCCGCAGGACCTGCAGGAGATCATCAACGCCAATGGCGGCAAGATGAAGCCGACCTGGGGCGTGCCGGTGGCCGAGATCCAGCGCGGCATCAAGAACGGCGTGCGCAAGATCAACATCGACACCGATAACCGCATGGCGATGACCGGTCAGATCCGCAAAGTGCTCAAGGACAGCCCGGAAGAGTTCGATCCGCGCAAATATCTGAAGCCGGCGATGGAAGCCATGACCAAGCTGTGCAAGCAGCGGCTCCAGGAGTTCAACACCGCGGGGCAAGCCTCCAAGATCAAGCGGGTCCTGACCACCGCCGAAATGGCCAAGCGCTACGCCAAGGGCGAGCTCGACCCGAAGGTGGCTTGATCTTTCCCTCCCTCTCCCCGCTCTTCGCGGGGAGAGGGTTGGGGTGAGGGGCTCTCTCCGCGAGTTGTGCCCTATCGATAGACCTGTACCCCCTCACCCGGATCGCAAGGGCGATCCGACCTCTCCCCCGCAAGCGGGGCGAGGTAAAAGGCCAAACCTCCCCCCTTTACCCTGCGACGAACGTTAACTCGGCATTTGCCCGAGAACGGTCTATTTTCACGGTCAAGGGCAGAATCGTTTTGGGAGGACCTCTCGATGAATCTGACTGAGCTCAACAGGGTGGCGACCGCCATGGTCGCATCAGGCAAGGGTATCCTTGCCGCTGACGAATCCTCCGGCACCATCAAGAAGCGCTTTGACGCGATCGGCGTGGAATCGACCGAAGCCAACCGCCGCGACTATCGCGAGATGCTGTTCCGCTCCCAGGAGGCCATGAGCCAGTATATTTCCGGCGTGATCCTCTATGACGAGACGATCTGGCAGGACGCCAAGGACGGCACGCCGCTGGTCAGGCTGATCGAACAGAGCGGCGCCATTCCCGGCATCAAGGTGGACGAAGGCACGCAAGCCCTGCCGATGTGCCCGGGAGAACTCGTCACCGTCGGGCTCGACAAGCTCGCCGACCGGTTGAAGAAATACCATGAGCGCGGCGCCCGCTTTGCCAAATGGCGCGCGGTGATCGACATCGGCAGCGGGATTCCCTCGATGACGGCGATCAGCGTCAACGCCCACGCGCTGGCGCGCTATGCCGCGCTGTGCCAGGCCGCGCAGATCGTGCCGATCGTCGAGCCTGAGGTGCTGATGGACGGCGACCACGACATCGACCGCTGCTATGAGGTCACCCAACGCGTGCTCAACAAGACGTTTCAGGAATTGCGCGTGCAGCGCGTCGCTCTCGAAGGCATGGTGCTCAAACCCAACATGGCGATATCAGGCAAGAAGTGCGCAAAACAGGCCTCCGCGGAGGAGGTCGCGGAGAAGACAGTTCGGCTCCTGAAGGCCTGCGTGCCCGCGGCGGTGCCCGGCATCGCCTTCCTCTCCGGCGGCCAGTCGGACGAAGAGGCGACCGCCCATCTCAACGCCATGCACAAGCTCGGCCCACTGCCCTGGGGCCTGACTTTCTCCTACGGCCGCGCGCTCCAGGCCGCGCCGCAAAAGGCCTGGTCCGGCAAGGCCGAGAACGTCGCGGCCGGACAGAGCGCCTTCAGCCATCGCGCACGGATGAACGGCCTGGCCTCCAAGGGCGAATGGCAAAGCAGCCTGGAAAAGAAGGCGGCCTAGATCTTGTCGAACAAACCACCTCCGCCGCGCCCGGCGCCGCGTCTCTATCTCGCGACGCCTGTCGTCGATGATCCCGCTTCGCTTCTTGCCGAACTGCCCGGCCTGCTCGCCGCCGCCGACGTCGCGGCCGTGCTGCTGCGGCTGAAGGACACCGATCAGCGCACCATGATCACGCGCATCAAGGCCTT
>NZ_JALBGZ010000775.1:0-2790 GCF_023006515.1 Bradyrhizobium sp. PRIMUS42 | reverse complement strand
AAGGCCTGCGCCCGCGGCGTCAGCTCCATCCGCGCGCCGGTGCGCACCAGCAGCGGATCGCCGAGAATGTCGCGCAGGCGCTGCAACGCATGGCTCGCCGCCGGCTGGGACAGGCCCATCCGAAGCGCGGCGCGACTGACACTGGCCTCGCGCAGCAATGCGTCGAGGGCGGTCAGCAGGTTGAGGTCAAGCGAATTCAAATTCATGGAGTGAATACATATCATATTTAGTATCGATTTGAAGAATGTCGATCGGCCGGCGATGATCTCCGCGTTCTCACCAAAGGAGATGCCGCCATGAGCGCGAGCGCCAACAAGAAACTGATGCAGGATATTTTCGCCGCCGCTGCCAATCCCGATCCGGCCGCGCGCGATCGCGCCCTGTTCACTACAAGCCTTGCCGAGGATGCCAAATGGGTCGTGACCGGCCAATATTCCTGGTCGCGCACCTTTGCGGGCAAGGAGGCGATCCTCAACGATCTGCACGGTTATGTGCGCACCCGCCTGCGCGACCGCACGCGCACGGTCGCGCACCGCTTCATCGCCGACGGCGATGTGGTCGTCGTGGAGGCCAAGGGCGACAACGTCACGCCTGAGGGCGTGCGCTACGACAACGACTATTGCCTGGTGTTTCGTCTCGAGCACGGCAAGATCAAGGAAATCCGCGAGTACTGCGACTCGGTCCTGACCGAGAGGGCGCTGGGCGCGTATCCGCAAGCACCCGTGAGGGCTGCGAGCTGACCGGATTGGACGACGTCGCGTCCTCCGGCCGGCCCTGTCCGTCACGCCTCACGATGTTTGTGCAGGTGTGGCGGACGCTGGTGGACGTCGTGCGGGCCCGGCGGCAGCGGTCCCGGGTCCGATGCCAGCTCGCTGCGATGACCGAGCGGGAGCTTCAGGACTGCGGGATGACCCCCGCCGAGATTGCCTACGAACTGACAAAGCCGGTCCGGCGGAAATAGACCGATCAAGAGGAAGCGCCGCCGCCCGCGCCGCTTCCGGCGGAGCTTGCCCCGGTGCCGGTCGTCCAGAAACCGTGCACGCTCGAAGTGATCAGAACGCACTCGGCAAATTGCAGCAGGCCAGCGCCCTCTAGAGGTTCGCGTACGACGCTATGCACGCCGCTGCGGATTCTTGCATGACTTCGCATAGCTGCCGATAAAATCAGCACTTCTCATGTGCGGTGAGGTGCGCACGCGCGAGGAATTTGAAGGTTCAATTAACGAGTGTTCTCCATTGTGTCGCGGTGCAGCGTGGGTCGCAAGGATGCGACGCGCGGCTGCCAGGGTGGCCGGTGACGATCGCCGGAAGCGTTCGGCTGCTCGAAGTGGATGCATCGGGGTGGACAGTGGGAATGCCGAAGTTTCGTTTGCGGATCAGGGGACGCCTGTACGCAGGCTTCATGGCCCTGGTGGCGGTTGGTCTGGTGATGGCGGTGGTTGCCGTCTGGAATTTGTGGGCGGTCCAGGATCAGGTCTCAAGACAATCCGCGCTCTCGGACAGCACGGCGCGCGTGCTGGAGATCTCGACCCACCTCCAGGCCATCCAGCGCGCTAATCTGCGCTACGTCTACGATGCCAACGAACCCGCGATGAAAGAGGCGCAAGAGCGCGAAACCGCGGCGACCGAGCTGTTGCGGGTCGGCGCGAAGGGCACGCTCTCGGAGGAGCGGCGAGCGCTCTACAACGGCCTCATTGACGACGTCGCCAAGATGCGGCGCCTGCGTGACAACCTCGCAGACGCCGTCAACGAGGCGAGGACGGGCAAGGCGACGTTGCTGCCGAGCGGCGAGGATCTGGCCGTCAAGATGGGCAAGCTGGTCGACGCGGCGCGCGCAGCCGTCGACGAAGACACCGCGGCCCTCGTCGCCGACCTCGAATCCAGGACCCTCCTTGTTCGGGTCGCAAACTGGCGTTTCCTGGCCCTGCGCGACACCCAGGGGCCGGCCAACTTCCGGGCGAGTGTGGACAGGGCGGCGCAGCGGCTCGCGGCGATCGAAAAAAGCCCGCAGGCAGCGGAATTGCGATCCACGCTCGCGCCGGTGAAGATCTCGCTCGGCATCTACAAATCGGCGTTCGAGGCGACCTCCGCCGCGATGCTTCAGGCCGACGAGATCTATCACAAGAACCTCGCGCCCCTCATCGTCGAGAGCATCGGCAGGCTCAAGGCCGCTGAAACCACCCTGAAGAAGGACTATCAGGACTCGCGCACCCATGCCGAAGCGGTGATCGCCGGCACGACGACCGTTCAGGAGATTGCAGGCGGTCTCGCCATCCTGTTCGGCGGCATCGTCGCCTTCCTGATCGCCCGCAGCATCGTCGGCCCTCTGACCTCGATGACGCGCGCGATGGGGCTGATTGCCGGCGGCAATCTCGATGTCGAGATCCCCGGTCGCGGCAAGAAAGACGAGATCGGCGACATGGCCAAGGCGATCCAGGTGTTCAAGGAGAACATGATCGACACGGAGCGCATGCGCGCCGAGCAGGCCGAGCTCGAGGCAGGGCAGGCCGAAAGCCGCAAGAAGGACATGGCCAGGCTCGCCGACCAGTTCGAGCAGGCCGTCGGCGAGATCGTCAACACCGTGTCGACGGCCTCGAGCGAGCTCGAAGCCTCCGCCGGCACCCTGACCACGACCGCCTCGCGGGCGCAGGACCTGTCGACCGAAGTGGCCTCCGCGTCCCAGGAAGCGACCGCGAACGTCCAGGCGGTCGCCACCGCGACCGAGGAGCTGTCGTCCTCGGTCGGGGAGATCGCCCGCCAGGTGCAGGAGTCCGCACGCATTGCGGGCGAG
>NZ_JALBGZ010000774.1:0-2807 GCF_023006515.1 Bradyrhizobium sp. PRIMUS42 | reverse complement strand
GCCGGCTCGGCCGGGCCAGATGCGCTGCGGACGCTGCTGGAACGGCCCGTTCCGGCGGTGATGGGCGTGCTCAACATCACCCCGGACTCCTTTTCCGATGGCGGCGAGTTCATCGCGCCCGAACAGGCGCTCGCGCGGGCGCGGGCGATGATTGCGGACGGCGTCGACATCATCGATATCGGCGCCGAGTCCACCCGGCCCTACAAGGGCGCCAAGGCCGTCACGGCGGATGACGAGCTCGCCCGGCTGAAGCCGGTGCTGGCGGGCGTGGTCGCCCTCGGCGTGCCGGTCTCGATCGACAGCATGAAGGCCGAGGTGGTGGCCTTCGCGCTCGACCAGGGCGCGGCGATCGCCAACGACGTCTGGGGCCTGCAGCGCGACGCCGCGATGGCTCCACTGGTGGCCGCGAAAGGCGTCCCCGTCATCGTCATGCACAACCGCGACGACGCCGATCCCGCCATCGACATCATCACGGACATGAAGACGTTTTTCCTGCGTTCGCTGGATATCGCCGCAAAGGCCGGCATCGCGCGCGACAAGATCGTGCTCGATCCCGGCATCGGCTTCGGCAAGACCGCCGAGCAGAGCATGATCGCGCTGGCGCGCTTACGCGAGTTCGAGATGTTCGGCCTGCCGATCCTGGTCGGTGCCTCGCGCAAGCGCTTCATCGCCTCGGTGTCGCCGTCGGAGCCGAAAGAACGGCTCGCCGGCTCGATCGCCGCGCATCTGATCGCCGCGCAACGCGGCGCAAAAATCATCCGGACCCATGACGTCGCCGAGACCTTGCAGGCCCTGCGGGTCGCGAACGCAATCGAGGGCAAGCAATGACCGATACGATCTTCGTCACCGGCCTGTCGATCCATGCCCGCCACGGCGTGATGGATCACGAGACCGAGGTCGGCCAGCGCTTCGTCATCGATCTCGAACTCTATACCGACCTGTCGGAGCCCTCGCGCAGCGACCGGCTCGCCGATACGGTGTCCTACGCCGACGTTGTGGCGACGACGACGGCGGCGTTCAAGAACACCAATTACAAGCTTTTGGAGCGCGCCGCCGGCGCGGTGGCCGACGCCATCCTGTCGAGCTTCCCGCGCATCCGCGCCGTGAAGATCACGGTGCACAAGCCGCATGCGCCGATCGCCGCGATCTTCGACGATGTCGGCATCATGCTGACGCGCTCGCGGCATCCATAACATGGCAAGCGTGCTGATCGCACTCGGCGGCAATATCGGCGATGTCCGCGCGACGTTCGGCAAGGCCATCGCGCATATCTGCGGCATGGCGCAAGCCGCACTGATCGCGCGCTCCTCGGACTACGCGACGCCGCCCTGGGGCGACGAGGACCAGGCGCCCTTCATCAATGCCTGCATCGAGATCGAGACCGGCCTCGATCCCCACGCGCTATTGTTCGTGCTGCAGAAAGTCGAGCAGAAATTCGGTCGCACGCGTGACAAGGAACGGCGCTGGGGACCGCGCACGCTAGATCTCGACATGATCGCCTATGACGATGTCTCCTTGCAGAAGCCCGACCTGACCTTGCCCCATCCGCGCCTGTTCGAGCGCGCCTTCGTGCTGGTGCCGCTGGCCGAAATCGCGCCCGACCGCGTGATCTCGGGCATTCGTGTGCGTGACGGGCTCGCCAGCGTCTCGACGCAAGGCATTGAGCGGCTTCCGGATACCGGTTAACCAAAAACGACCGTTTGCAGGGACGGTCTGCCGTGGCAAATTCGCCTGCGAATAACGAGACGTTTGGGAGCCCCTCGCCGCATGACCTCCGTGACTGACGACCTGCCGCTGGCGGCGGATTTTCCCCAAGCCACCGTCGAAGATTGGCGCAAGCTGGTCGATGGCGTGCTGAAGGGCGCGCCGTTCGAAAAGCTGGTCGGCAAGACCTACGACGGCCTGAAGATCGAGCCGCTCTATCCGCGCGCCAAAGGCGTTGCGCCGGTGGTGGGCCGGCCGGCCGCCGCACCCTGGCAAATCATCCAGCGGATCGACCATCCCGACGCGGCGCTCGCGAATGCGCAGGCGTTGCAGGATCTGGAGAACGGTGCGACCGGGCTCGCGCTGGTGTTCGCCGGCGCCAATGGCGCGCGCGGTTTCGGCCTGGAACCTTCGGCCGAGTCCGTCGCAAAGGTCCTGAAGGACATTCACCTCGACGCCGGCATCGGCATCGAGCTCGAGGTCGGACCGCAATCGCGGATGGCGGCGATCCACGTCGCGGAATATGTGAAGTGCAAGGGCCTCGATCCCGCCGCCTGCGACATCCGCTTCGGGCTCGATCCGCTCGCGGCCGGCGCGGTGTGGGGCCACAGTCCTTATACCTGGGAGGAGATTGCTCCGGCCGTCACCGGCGCCATCAAGGGGCTTGCCGGGCTCGGCTTCAAGGGACCGTTCGCATCCGCCGACGGACGCGTGATCCACGACGCCGGGGGCTCCGAGGTACAGGAGCTTGCCTTCGTGCTCGCCTGCGGCGTTGCTTACTTGCGCGCGATCGAAGGCGCCGGCATTCCGCTGGAACAGGCGCAAGGCATGGTCTATGCGCGGCTTGCCGCCGATGCCGACCAGTTCCTGACCATGGCGAAATTCCGCGCGCTGCGGCTGTTGTGGGCCCGCATCGAGACGGCCTGCGGGCTGACGCCAAAACCGCTGTTCATTGCCGCCGATACGGCCTGGCGCATGCTGACGCAGCGCGACCCCTACGTGAACATGCTGCGCGCGACCATCGCGACGTTTGCGGCCGGGCTTGCCGGTGCCAACGCGATCACCGTGCTGCCGCACACGCTGGCACTCGGCCTGCCCGATCC
>NZ_JALBGZ010000773.1:0-2809 GCF_023006515.1 Bradyrhizobium sp. PRIMUS42 | reverse complement strand
CGCCGACGGCGCCGACAAGGTCTGAGTGATCCTTGCGCGCGGTTTGGCGAGCGAGCCGTCGTCCTTGTACCAGAAGGTTGGAAACAGGAACGCCTTGTGGATCTCGGCGCCTCCGGAAACAGGCAGCGATAGGTCGGGTTGAATTCGCCCTGCTCGTTCGTCTCATGCGCGCGGATGGTGGTCAGCGAGCCGTCGAAGGTGCCGAGCGCGGCGGTAATCAGCGGCCTCTTCGCGAAGAAGCAGGCGTCCGAGACCAGATAGCGCGTCGAGAAATTGTCGGAGCCGTCGAGCACGAGATCGTAGTCGCCGATCAGGCTGAGCGCATTGTCGGCATTCAGCCAGGTGGCATGGCCGACGAAGCGGACATGCGGATTGAGCGCCGCGATCCTCTCCGCCGCGCTCTCGACCTTGTGCCGGCCGATATCGGGCGTCGTATGGATCACCTGGCGCTGAAGGTTGGACAGCGACACCACGTCGTCGTCGACCACACCGAGCGTCCCGACGCCAGCAGCGGCCAGATACATCAGAGCGGGCGCACCAAGGCCGCCAGCCCCGATCACCAGCACAGACGCCCGCTTCAGCGCGGCCTGACCGGGACCACCGACATCGCGCAGCACGATATGACGGGCATAACGTTCGAGTTCGTCCGGGCTCAGCATCGTCGTCCTTCCAACTCCCTCCCCTCACGGTGAGGAGGCGCGAAGCGCCGTCTCGAACCATGCAGGCCCCGATCTCGCCCGGGGCCGTCCTTAGAGACGCGGCCTTGCGGCCGCTCCTCAGTCTGAGGACTTGGCTGCGGCTCGACCACCGGCCTGAACCACCCCAACATTGTTCGCGACCAACGAGATGTGCTTCAATGGCATTGCGTTCAATGGGCTGGTTGGATTTGTCATGAGATCGATGCTTGCGGCAACCTTGATGTTTGCGGCTGCCACAGGCGCGAACGCCCAGATGACGGCGCCACAAATCCCGGGCACCACCCCGAAAACGGTTCAGACCGTTCCGGTCAAGCCTCCCGCAATGCAGACGCCGTCGGCGACGGCCGATGCCATGGCAAAAGCAGAGCGGCTGTCGCTGCAGTCCGACCTCGCCTGGGTCGGCCAGTATAATGGCGCCATCACCGGCGACGTCAGCGAACGCATGGTCAACGCCATCAAGGAATACCAGAAGGCCAAGGGCGGCAAGCCGACCGGCGTGCTCAACCCGCAGGAGCGCGCCGCGCTCGCCGAGACGGCGCGAAAGAAGCAGGACAGCGTCGGCTGGAAGATCGTGACGGAGCCGACCAGCGGCGCCCGGCTTGGCATCCCCTCAAAACTGGTGCCGCAGCAGGCGAGCGACGCCAATGGCTCGAAATGGACCTCGCCAACCGGAACGGTTCAGGTGCTGCTCAGCCGCCGCAAGGAGGCAAACCCGACAACGGCGAAACTCGCGGAGCTGGAGAAAGAGCCGTCCGGTCGCAAGGTCGACTACACCGTGGTGAAACCCGACTTCTTCGTGCTGTCGGGCTTGCAGGGTCTGAAGAAGTTTTACGTCCGCGGCAGCTTCAAAGGCGACGAGGTCCGCACCCTGACGATCCTCTACGACCAGGCGACCGAAAACACGGTCGAGCCGGTCGTGATCGCGATGTCGAGCGCCTTCAATGCATTTCCGCTCGGGCCGCAGGCCGGGCCGCCGCCGCGCAAGACCGTCGAGTACGGCACCGGCATCGTCGTCAGTGACGACGGCGCGATCGTCACCGACCGCCTCGTCACCGACGGCTGCCTCGCGATCACGATCGCCGGCCATGGCAGTGCCGACCGTCTCACCGATGACAAGGAGCGCGGTCTCGCGCTGTTGCACATCTACGGCGCACGCGGCCTGAAGCCGTTCAGCCTTGCTGGCGGTGCGACAAAGACGAACGTGGATGTCGTCGGCATCGCCGATCCGCAGAGTCAGGGCGGCGCGGGCGGCGTGTCGATCGTCAAAGCCGCACTGGCGCCGGTCCGGAGCAGCGATTCCATGCTGTCCCCGCCGCCGGCAGTCGGGTTTTCCGGTGGTCCGGCGATCGACGGCGACGGCAGGTTCGCCGGCATTGCGCTGTTGAAGCCGGCAATGGTGGCGGGACCCGCGACATCGGTGCCGGCATCGCAGGCCGTGATGGTATCCGCGGACGCGGTGCGTGATTTCCTGAAGGCGAACGGTGTCGCGGCGAATGGAACGTCGACGGATGCGAAAGCCGCCGTCGTCCGCGTGATCTGCGTGCGGAAGTAGGGCAGCCAAAATCGCCACGCTCTCGTGTCCCGGACGCGGTGCGGCATGACATGCCGCTCCGCTGCGTCCGGGGCACCAATCAACTACGCCGCGAGCATCGTCACACGTACCACTACGGGTCCAGTAATGGTACGGATTAGCTGGCATTCCCTATTCCGCCATCATCGCTACTGCTGATTCGGACCTCCGCGATCCCCTTTGGATCGGGCCGGCACGTCCTGAGCGAGAAGAGCTCAGCATCGAGATCGATGCACGTTCGCGTGGCGTATTCCTGACCCAAGCACTCCAAAGGATTGATCTTCAAATGCACACGATCGTAATGGCCACCCAAAAGGGTGGCAGTGGCAAGAGCACGCTCGCCATCGGCCTCGCACTCGCGGCCAAGCAGGCCGGCTTCACCGTCCGCCTGATCGAGACCGACCCGCAGGGCACCCTGTCCAACTGGCAGCGCCGCCGTGCCGCCGATGATCTCGTCGTCGAGCCGATCTACCATGCCGCCGACATCGCGCCGCGCCTGAAGATGCTGGCCGACAGCGGCCTGCAACTCGCGATCGTCGAC
>NZ_JALBGZ010000772.1:0-2809 GCF_023006515.1 Bradyrhizobium sp. PRIMUS42 | reverse complement strand
ACCAAGCGCCTGGTCTGGGCGGGCACCGGGACGAGCATCGAGCAATGCCTGTCCGAGGAGGCGCGCACGGTTTCAGAGCTGTCGGGCATGGCCGACGCGCGCGAGGGCCTTGCAGCCGTCATCGAGCGGCGCAAGCCCATCTTCACGGGACGCTGAGGCGTGGCGGATACGCTTCCATTCGGGCGCTTGGACGGTCGGCGCGCCTTCGTGTCAGGCGCCGCGCGCGGCATTGGCGCTGCGATTGCAAAGAGCTTTGTCACTGCGGGCGCCAACGTCCTGATTGCCGACCTCGACATGGCCCAAGCTTCCGAGGTCGGACGCCAGATCGGCGCCGCCGCTGTTCGCCTCGACGTCAGCGATGCGGGCGCGGTGCAGGCGGCCGTGGAGCAGCACGGCCCATTCGACATCCTCGTCAACAATGCCGGGATCGACCAGCACGCCTTTTTCATCGAGACCACGCCGCACGACTGGGCGAAGCTGATCGCGGTCAATCTCACGTCTGTTCTGGCTTGCACCCATGCCGTCCTGCCGGCGATGCAGGCTGCAAGGTACGGCCGCATCATCAACATAACATCCGAAGCCGCCCGGCTCGGATCCAAGGGTGGGTCGGTTTACTCAGCCGCCAAGGGCGGGGTCATCGCCTTCACCAAGAGCATGGCGCGAGAGAACGCGCGATACGGCATCACGGCGAACGCGATTGCGCCCGGTCCGATCCGCACGCCGATGCTGGAGCAGGCGGTCGCCCGCGGTGGTGACAAGATCCTTCGAGCGATGACCGATGCAACCCTGCTGGGCCGGCTCGGCGAGCCGGACGAGGTTGCAGCAGCCGCGCTGTTCCTGGCGTCCGACCAGGCCGCCTACATCACGGGTGAGACGCTCGGCGTGTCCGGCGGCATGGGGATCGGCGGTTGAGATGAAGGATGCGGCCGGCGATATTGCGGTAACTCCTGTCGATCGTGCGGTCGAGCGGCTGCAGTCGGTGTACCGCAACTGGACGCGCGACACGAGCGTCGAGCAGATGCGTCACGATTGGGATGGAGCGTTCGCCGCCTGCTCCGTGCCGGTGACGTGCCGCCAGGTCTCCGCCGGCGGTGTCGAGGGCGAGTGGATCGCGCCGGCCGCCGCGCCGCAGGACAAGGCCATCCTCTATCTGCATGGCGGCGGCTTCCGTATCGGCTCGATTGCCTCGCACCGCGATCTGATCGCGCGCATCGCCAGCTCCTGTGGCTGCCGCGTCGTGGCGATCAACTACCGCCTGGCGCCGGAACACCGCTTTCCAGCCGCGCTGGACGATGCCCTGAGGGCCTATCGATACCTGCTCGACGAGGGTTTGCAACCGGATGACATCGCGCTTGCGGGTGACTCCGCCGGGGGAAACCTCGTGCTAAGCGTCATGCTTGCGTTGCGCGATCACGGCGAGAAACTGCCGGCGGCCGCCGCGGTTATGTCGCCCTGGACGGACCTCGCCGCGACAGGTGCAAGCTACGAAAGCCGGGCGAAGGCCGACCCGATCCATCAGCGCGCGATGATCCTCGCGCTTGCGAAGAACTATCTGGGCCTGGATGGCGATCCGCGTCACCCGCTGGCCTCGCCGCTCTACGCCGACTTGTCCGGCTTGCCGCCGCTTCTGATCCAGGTCGGCGACCGCGAGACGGTGCGCGACGATTCAACCGAGTTCGCTGCCAGAGCCAGGGCTGCCGCCGTCAACGTCGAGCTGCAAATCTGGGATGGCATGATCCACGTGTTCCAGATGTTCCCGGAAATCCCGCAGGCTGGCGAAGCTATCGCGGCGCTTGCAAAATTCCTGCGCGGACATCTTCACATCCCCGATGGGAGGGCGGCACAATGAACGTCATGACATCCAGTTCCCGCCAGCCTGTTGAAGCTGAATTTCAATTCTCGGAGCAACCCAATCTGCCCGAGGAGCTTCGCATATTGCGCGAGCAGGTACGTCGCTTCGTCGAGAAGGAGGTGGTGCCGCAGGGGGACGCCTGGGAGCGCGACGGCAAGATCCCGCGCGAGATTTTTCGCCGCATGGGCGCGCTCGGATTTCTTGGCATGCGTCACGCGCCCGAGTACGGCGGCACCGACATGGGTCCGCTGGCCTCGATGGTGTTCGCTGAGGAATTGGGACGCTCGAGCTTCGGCGGCTTCACCTCGTCGATCCTGGTGCACACCGACATGTCGGCGGTGCACATCTCTCTGCGCGGTACGCCGGAGCAGAAGCAGAAATACCTGCCGGCGATCATCCGTGGCGAGACGATTTGCTCGATCGCAGTGACCGAGCCGGATGCCGGCTCCGACGTTGCTGGCCTGAAGACCCGCGCGACCCGCGATGGCGACGGCTGGGTGATCAACGGCTCCAAGATGTTCATCACCAATGCGGTCTACGGCGACATCCTGATCGTCGCTGCCCGTACCGATCCGCACGCCAAGGGCAGCCGAGGCATCTCGCTGTTCATCGTCGAGCGCAATACGCCAGGCATCGATGTGACCAAGCTCGACAAGCATGGCTGGCTTTGCTCGGACACCGCCGAAATCGCCTTTCAGGACGTCCGTGTACCGGCCAATGCCCTGCTCGGAGAGGAGAACAAAGGCTTCTACGGCATCATGGAGACGTTCCAGAACGAGCGCATCTGCATCGGCGGCATCTGCGCCGGCGAATCCGCCAAGGCGATCGAGCTGACGGCAAACTACGTAAAGACACGGCAGGCGTTCGGCGGACCGCTCTGGAACCAGCAGGCCGTGCGGCTGAAGCTCGCCCAACTCGCGGCCAAGGCAGCCGCCGCGCGCCAGCTTGCCTATCACG
>NZ_JALBGZ010000771.1:0-2811 GCF_023006515.1 Bradyrhizobium sp. PRIMUS42 | reverse complement strand
GTCCGCGCCGACCAGCCGCGCCCGGCGCGTGCGGAGGCGGAAGCGGCGGTGAAGACGCTGCTGGCCTATATCGGCGAGAACACCGATCGTGAGGGCCTGCTCGACACGCCGCGCCGCGTGGTCGAGGCCTTCGACGAGCTCTATCAGGGCTATCATCAGTGCCCGGCCGAGGTGCTCGACCGCACCTTCGGCGAGACCGCGGGCTATGACGATTTCGTGCTGGTGCGCGACATCGAGTTCACCTCGCAGTGCGAGCATCACATGATGCCGTTCTACGGCAAGGCGCACATCGCCTATACGCCGGTGGAACGCGTCGTCGGCCTGTCCAAGCTGGCTCGTCTCACCGACATCTTCGCCCGCCGGCTCCAGACCCAGGAGCATCTGACGGCCCAGATTGCGGCTGCGATCGACGAGGTCCTCAAGCCGCGCGGCGTAGCGGTGCTGATCGAGGCCGAGCACACCTGCATGTCCGTGCGCGGCGTCGCCAAGCATGGCGCCTCCACCTTCACCAGCCGATTCACCGGCATGTTCCGCGACAATCCGGCGGAACAGGCCCGTTTCCTGTCCCTGGTGCGAGGCACGCGCTGACCTCGCGACGGTTTATTGTTTGAGCATGGCCTTGCCGGAAAACCGCTGCGCACTTTTCCGGGTCATGCTCTAGCGAGGCTTGCTGTGTCCGCTCATTCCCATGAGATCGAGGAAGGCTTGTCCTTCCAGCCGCGGTTCGACGCGGCAGGGCTCGTGACCTGCGTCGCGACCGACATTGCCACCGGCGATGTGCTCATGGTCGCGCACATGAACGAGGAGGCACTGCGCAAGACGATCGCGACCGGTGAGGCCTGGTACTTCAGCCGTTCGCGCAATGCCTTGTGGCGAAAAGGTGAGAGCTCAGGTCAAACCCAGCGCGTGGTCGAGATGCGCACCGATTGCGACCAGGACGCGGTCTGGATCCGTGTCGAGCAGGTCGGCGCGGCCTGCCACACCGGGCGGCGGTCCTGCTTCTACCGGAAGGTCGAGGCCGAGGGTGGGGGAGCCAAGCTGGTGTTCAACGATGCCGATCGGCTGTTCGATCCCAGCGACGTCTATAAGAAGTAGCCTCCGTCATTCCGGGGCGCGCGTAGCGCGAGCTACGGTGCGCAATTGCGCACCGTAGCTCGTCGCTTCGCGATGCCCCGAATGACTCGGGGAGGGGCCGCCCCCGGGGATTAACCCCGCATTAACCATACCTGTCCCACGGTGAGACGATGGGCGCCGAATTGCCGGCGTCCTCCAATGCCGCGCGGGGCGGGCACCTCATCATGTCGGTCGACAATTTCAGCGCCACGCAGACGGCCGGTCTCGATCCGTCGCGGGCGCGCGTCGCCGGTGCGATCAAGCAGGCCTCGAACATCACTGGCGTCAGCTTCCAGTACATGCTGACCACCGCCAAGATGGAATCGGATTTCAATCCGACAGCCGGGGCCACGACCTCGTCTGCGCACGGACTCTACCAGTTCATCGACCAGACCTGGCTCGGCACCGTGAAGGAAGCCGGAACCCAGCTCGGCTACGGCAACTATTCCGACGCCATCACCAGGACCTCGTCGGGCAGCTACACGGTCGATGATCCCGCCATGAAGCGGTCGATCATGAAGCTGCGCGACGATCCGGAGGCGGCGTCCAGCATGGCGGGCGCGCTGACGCAGTCGAACAGCTTCAAGCTCACAGGCCTGCTCGGCCGCAGGCCGAGCGACAGCGAACTCTACATGGCGCATTTCATGGGTGTCGGCGGAGCCGCAAAACTGATCGCCAATGCCGAGGACAATCCGCAAGCGGTCGGTGCGCGGCTGTTTCCGAACGCGGCGTCCGCCAATCGCTCGATCTTCTACGAGAGGGATGGCCGCGCCCGCAGCGTCTCCGAAGTCTATTCGGTGCTGGATGCGCGCTATGCCAGCGCGGCCAATTCGAAAACCACCCGCAGCGCGATGGCGATGTATGGCGGTACGCCGTCGACCACCGAGGTCGCGAGCGCGAGCGGCGTACAGCCCGCCGCGCCCGTCATCGACAACGCCGCCTATCTCCAGACCTTCCCGAACGCACGCGCGGTGACGCCCGTCAGTGCCTCGGCGCCAACGACGCTCGCGGACAATGCCCCGAGCACGCCGGTGTTTCGTTCGATCTATCAGCCCGGTGATGTCACGCAGCCGGTCTCGACCACGGTGCAGAAATTATGGGGCAACAATGCCTCGCTCACCTCGGTCGCCTCAGCGACGCCGGATGTGCGGCCGCCGCAGCCACTCGATCTCTTCAGCGATCGCAGCGGCACGTTCTCGAGCTAGTCGCCGTCTCGTGTCCCGGACGCGCTGCAACGCGTAGCGTTGCTGCGCAGAGCCGGGACCCATGCCGCAGCCTATCCTCCTGGAGAAATGGGGCCGGCTCTGCCGCGCATCGCCGAAGAGGCGCTGCAAAGCCGGGGCACGTGCCTTGAAACGCCTTTGTTCCCTTAACAAAACGTCAATTAAACCAGCTAGTTATGGTGAACGCTTTGTTAAGCGTCGTGGTTTATTTTGTGTTGCAGGTGACGAGCCGTCATCATTTTCGTTTGTTGTGTAAGCCGGAAGCAGCATGATTGTTCGGCAGTTCATCAATTGGATCAGGACGGCGCCGGCCGGCGAGCGGGCCGAGGCCACCCGGGCGTTGGCCCGGGCCTGGCTGATCTCAGACCTTTCGACAGACGACCGCATCGCCGCCGAAGGCGCGCTTTTGATGCTGCTCGACGATCCCTCGCCGCTGGTGCGGCAGGCGATGGCCGAGGCCTTTGCGCGCAGCACG
>NZ_JALBGZ010000770.1:0-2814 GCF_023006515.1 Bradyrhizobium sp. PRIMUS42 | reverse complement strand
AGCCGTGCTCGGCGTCGGATTGGTCTCCGCCCTGACGATCGCCATCATCCTCGGCCGCTACCAGCTGGGCCGGCTGTTCTTCGGCAGCGGCGCCGAGAGCGCAGCCACCATCGAGCTGACTGCGACGCTGCTGCTGGTCGGCGCCACCTTCTTCATCGCCGACGGCCTCCAGACCATCATGGGCGGCGCGCTGCGCGGCATCAACGACACCAGGATGACGCTGCTATTCGCAGCGATCGGCTATTGGGGCATTGCCTTTCCGATCGCCTGGGTGCTGGCCTTCAACGCCGGGCTCGGCGCGGTCGGCGTCTGGGTCGGGTTTTCGGTCGGGACGTTCGTCTATGCCGGGCTGCTGATCTTGCGCTTCCGGATGCTGACGCGCAGATTGGCGGGATGAACGGGACCGTCCGCGAAGTCGCACCCGAGGTCGATGCCAACACGCTGCTATCAGGCGCGCAGTTCGCCGACGCATTTCGCGTCGAGATCGGCGCAGCGCAAGTGAATGCCCGCGAGGCCTGCACCCGGATGGTGCTGCACGGGCCGCGCTGGGTCGATGCGCTGCTGCGCCTGCGCAACATTCTGGTGAGGCCGTTCGGGCTGAAGACATCGGGTGAAGGCGCGCCGGCGCCGGGCGGATTGATCGGCCTGTTTCCGGTGCTGAGCGAAACGCCCGAGCGGCTGGTCGCCGGCTTCGACGATTCTCACCTCGACTTCCGCATCGTGGTCGACGCTTCGGGCGATGCGGCCGGCCGTCAGGTGACTTTGACCACGCTGGTGCGGACGCACAACCGGCTCGGCCGGACCTATCTCGCTTTCATCACACCCTTCCACAAGCTCGTGGCCCGCAACATGATGGCGCGGATCCTGGAGCCGGCGCGATGACCCTTTCGGTCGATCTCTTCTACTCCTACCGTAGCCCATACAGCTATCTGGCGCTCCCCAAGACGCTGAAGCTCGTCCAGGATACGATCTCGCGGTGAACCTGCGGCCGGTCTACCCGCTCGCGATCCGCGTGCCCGGCTTCTTCAAGAAGACCAACCCGCAATTCGCCCGCTAACGAGCCGTTCTTCGGCCAGGACCGCATCGACCTGTTGCTTTGGCGCATGCAGGGCAAGGAGCTGACCAAGCGCCAGCGGGTGATGTGAACCGGTTTCTTCGACGGCACGACTGAGACGTGGTGCCCCGATGCCCGCGGCGCCTTCGGAGGTCGCATGCATCTGGCAAAATTCTTTCATCGTCCGCCCGGCAACGACGATCGCGAGCTCATGCTGATCCCGGGCCGCGATCCCATGGTGATCGGCATCCACATGAATTGGAAAGGCGATCCCGATGCGGATCAATTTCTGCGCGAGGAGTTTTCCAACATCGCCGACGCTGCTGCGGCCTTCCGCCGTCATGTCACCGAGCTCGTCGCGGCAGGCCATGTCGAAACCACCCACACCAACTATACGCTGCGCGACCTCGGACCTGATCCGCAAGCCAAGCCGGACTGGCAGAAGGGCCTGGACGAGCTGATGATCCTGGCACTCGGCGCGCCGACGGCCCAGCAGTCAAAGCAACTCGAAGCGCTCAAGGGCACGCCGGCCGAGCACGAGCCCCTGTACCTCTGGCACGCCGCCCGCCGCAGCCATGCAGATGGAGACGAGCCAGCGCAGGCGGTGCGCTTCGCCGAACAGGCGCGCGATACCATCTGCGCACGGCGGGCCACCGGACAGCCGCATTATGCGTGGTCGATCGCCGAGAGCGATCTCGAAGGACGCATCCTGGAATTACTGAGCGACGCCTATCTTCTGGCCGACGATCCCGATGCCGCACTGAAGATGATCGAGCAGTTGTGCAAGACGGCCCCGAGCCATGAACGCATCCTCAAGCGCGCCGAACTGCTCTGCGGTTATTTTCCCCACCGGCGGGAGGAAGCCTTCGACGATGCCTATCAATGGTCCCGCTTCGGCGGCTATGACGACATCATGGCGTTTCCCGGGTATGGAGAATACGAAGCACAGCGCAAGGCTGGAACGTCAGCAAAAGGCTGGCGCTGGAAGCCGGGCACGCCGGCGCGCAAAGCCGATGTGAGCGCGGCGGAGCAGGCGCTCGGTGTCAGGCTGCCCGGCGACTATCGCAACTTCCTGCTGACCCACGGTGAGACCGAGCTATTGGTGCGCCTGCCCGAATCCTCCTCGGAGCTTCGCTTCTATGCGCCCGCCGAGCTCGCCGCGCAGCAGCGCAATGTGCTTGATTTCATCGCCCATTCCGAGGACGAGATCGAAGAGGCGTGCGCCTATTTCCGCAAGGAATACGGCGTATCGCTCAAGCACTTGGTCCCGATCGCCGAGCCGTCGCAGCTCAGCCGCTGCCTGCTGCTTCATGTCGAGACCGGCGATCGCTATGGCCAGTGCTTCCAGTGGGACCATGACGGCGCATGGGAGCTGGAACAGGAGCAGCCGAGCTTCGATGTTGCGCTGAAGACCCTGACGGACGGCATCGCGCGGCGCGATGCGACGGCGCTCGCGTTCTTCGACCTCTAGCGCTTTATTTTGACGCGCTTTCTCTACGCGAACCGGGCATCCACTTCGCGCGAAAACGCTATGGCCTATTCCGCCACGCGCACGGACTTGCCGCTTGCGGCTTCCGACCATTCGCCGACGACGCGATCGAGATCGCAGAGATTCTGGTGCATTTGCTCCAGCGAGAAGCCGAGCGCGAAGAAACGCTCGGCGGTGTCGCCGGGATGGCCGCGGATCAGGCCGTCCTGGCGGACGGCCGCGACCGCCTCGGCGTAGTGCTGAAGCGCGACATGGACGGGATGGATCGGCG
>NZ_JALBGZ010000076.1:0-14660 GCF_023006515.1 Bradyrhizobium sp. PRIMUS42 | reverse complement strand
ATGCTGATCACGCCGGAGCGGGTATTCTATGCCGGCCTGCGACTGCATCCGCGGCGCCCAAGCCTGTCGTGCCGACCGTAGCGGCGCAGACGCCGCTCAACACCAATGTAGTACCGGAAAGCGCCTCACGGCTCGGCCTGACCGTGCGCGAAATTCCCGCAACCGTCGAGGTGATCTCAGCCGAAACCATGCGCGAGCAGGGCTATCGCACCGTGTCCGAGACGGCGCAGGGCGCGGTCGGTGTCACCTCCGGCGACAATCCGGCCGAGCCTGCCGCGTTCTCGATGCGCGGCTTCACCAACAGCCAGATCAACACGCTCTACAACGGCATCAAGATAGGTCCGCAGAACATGACCTCGCGGATCACCGACACGTCCAATCTGGAGGCCGTGGAATTCTTGAAAGGCCCGGCCTCGCTCATATCGGGCGAGGGCGCCGCCGGCGGCGCGATCAATTTCGTGACCAAGGCGCCGCATACGGGACCAATCCGGAACGAGGCGGACTTCTCCTGGGACTCGCTGAACTCGTTCCGCACGCATTACGGCTCGGGCGGCAGCACCAATGTGCAGGGCCTCGATTATCGCTTCGACATCAGCCGCTCCTCCCTCAACGGCTTTGCCGACGACACCAACACCAAGACGTTCGACGTGTCGGGCCAGCTCAACTACCGCATCTCCGACAGTCTCAAGGTGTGGGGCGCGGTCGAGTATCGCGAAGACCGCTCGAAGGCCTATTGGGGCGCGCCGCTGGTGCCGATCGCCTTCAGTGGTTCGCATGCGACGACGGGGATCGTTTCCGGAAACTATATTTCGAATTACAACAAAACAAATCTCGGCGCGGTCACCATCGACGATCGCACCTTCAACACCAACTACAACGTTCTGGACAATCGTAATGTTGCACAGGAGGTGTGGCTGCGCGGCGGCTTCGAGCTGAAGCTCGCGCCCGACCTGACCTTGAAGAGCCAGGCTTATGGCTATGGGGCGGAACGGAGCTGGTTCAACAATGAGGTCGAGGCGTTCAACTCCGGGACGAACCTTGTCGATCGCGAGCGCTTCTATGTCGCGCACAGCCAGCGCCTTGTCGGCAACATCACCGACCTGATCTGGGATGCGAATATCGCAGGATTCGACAACCGCATGGTCGCGACGCTGTCGTCGAGCTATCTCGATTTCGTCAGGCCCGGCGCGGCAAATTTTCCGGGCGATTCCGTTGATCTCGTCGATCCCAACCGTGGCTTCTACGGCACGCTCACGACCAAGCAGCAGACCGCGCGCATCGACAACGAGGCGCTGTCGTTCGAGGACCGGCTGAAGCTGACGCGGACCTTCGCGCTGATCGGCGGCCTGCGTGTCGAGCATATCGGGCTCGATCGCAACTCGACCGACGCCGCCGGTATCGTGAACGCTGGCTTTCCGTACACCAAAGACTGGGCGCCGGTGACGGGTCGCATCGGCTACACTTGGGAAGCCGTGCCCGGCCTGACCTTCTTCAGCCAATACGCCACCGGCGCCGACGTCTCCGCCAACAATATCTTCCTGCTCGGACCCACGCAGCCGCTCGACCTGACCACCGCGCGCACCTACGAGACCGGCGTCAAGCACCTGTTCTGGGACAACCGGGCCGAGTGGTCGTTCTCGGCCTACGACATCCTGCGCAAGAACGTCTATGCCGCCGCCGGCGGGCAGGCGCTCAACATCGCCGGACGGCAGGAATCGAAGGGCGTCGAGCTTGCGGCGTCCGTGCGTCCGATCGACCCGCTGCGGCTGTGGGGCAACATCGCCTATGTCGATGCGCGCTATGCCGACTACAATTTCGTTGGCGGCTCGTTCTCCGGCAACACGCCGCCGAACGTGCCGCGCATCGTCGCCAATGCCGGCGCGTCCTGGCGCTTCTTCACCCCCTGGCCGGTCGAGCTCGGCATCACCGGCCGCCACGTCGGCGACCGCTACAACACCGACGCCAACGTCGTGACGATGAAGGCCTATACTGTGGCCGACGTCTATGCCTTCGTCGACATCCCCAAGACGGTATTCAACGCCGTCGATCAGGCACGCCTGACCTTCCGCGTGCGCAACATCACCGACAAGCGCTACGCGATCTGGGGCGATCCGTTCTATCCCGATCAGATCCTCCTCGGCGCGCCGCGCACCTATGAGCTCTCGGCCGCGTTCAAATGGTAGGGCGCTGAACGCATGATGGGCGCGATCATCCTGCTGCACCGCTGGCTCGGGATCGCGCTCTGCCTGCTGTTCGCGATGTGGTTCGCGACCGGCATCGTGATGCACTTCGTTCCGTTCCCGTCGCTGACGGAAGCGGAGCGGTTTGCCGGCCTCGCTCCGGTGGATCGCGCGCAGGTTCGCATGGCAGTCCGCGATGCGGTCGCCGCCAGCGGGATCGAGGATGCCGTGCGCGTTCGGCTGATCCAGCGGAGTGACGGGCCGGTCTATGTCGTCTCCGGGCCGTCGCATCTGCGCGCGGTCCGCGCCTCCGATGGACAGGACGCGCGGGTGACGTCCTCCGATGTCGCGCTCGCCATCGCGCAGGATCACGCCTGCAGCCGCGGGCTCGATGCCGCGCGCGCAACGCTGCTCGCGCAGGCGGATTACGATCAGTGGACGGTGCCAAACGGCTTTGATCGCCACCGGCCGCTGTTTCGCGTGGCTCTCGGCGATGCTGCCGGGACGGAGGTCTATGTCTCCTCGCTCACCGGCGAGATCGTCCTGGATACGACGCGAAGCGAGCGTGGCTGGAATCTCGTCGGCAGCGTACTGCACTGGATCTATCCGACGGTTCTGAGAAGCAATTGGGCGCTGTGGGATGGGGTGGTCTGGACATTGTCGCTGCTCGCCTTGATTGCAGCGATGCTTGGCGCTCTGCTCGGGACCCTGCAGATCAAGGTGCGTGGACGACGGATGTCCTCACCTTACCGCGGGTGGCACGCATTGCATCACATCCTCGGCCTTGCGGTGACAGTGTTCGTGCTCACCTGGATATTCAGCGGCTGGCTCTCCATGGATCACGGCCGGTTGTTCTCGCGCGGGCAGCTGACCTCGGCGGAAGCGGGCGTGGTGTATGCCGCGCCGGATTGGGCGGCTGCCTCGCCGCTCGACCGGCAGTCGATATCGTCGTCGGCCCGGGATATTGAATGGTTCGCCTTCAACGGCAATGTCTATCGACGCGAGCGGATCGCTCTCGGCAGCCAGACTCTGGTCAAGGCCGCGGAGACGCCTCATGAGGGATATACGGGAGTTTTGGGCGCGCGCGACGTTCAGGAATTGTCGACGCGCCTCGCCTCGGGCTGCGCCGCACCGTCCGTTGTTGCCGATAGCGACGACTATCCCGCTCGATCCGCCGTCCAAGGCGCGCCGGTCTATCGCTCGCGCTGCGGAGAGCTCTGGTTCGACATCGACGGCGCCGACGGCAATTTGCTGCAACGGCTGGATGCCTCGCGGCGCGCCTATCGTTGGGTGTACGGCGCGCTGCACACACTCGATTTCCCAATCCTCATGGCGCGTCCGCGTCTGCGCGATGCCCTGATCGTCGGACTCTGTGCGCTAGGGTTCGCGTTCTCCATGACCAGCGTCGTCATCGGCTGGCGGCGCTTGCGGCTGTTCCTGACAGCCTGACCCCAGGGCGAACCAGCCACGATCGCAACGTGCGGCGGGTCTTTGAGGCTTGGCTGGTCCAAATGGCGGTGAGATCCCGCTGGCGAAGGTCCGGTTAGTGGCATACCATTTGCAAGCCAATGGGCTCTGGTTTCACCTGCCCTTGGCCAACGATGGCCGGCACCACGGCACTACTGGGAGGACTTCATGGATCGCAGGACCGTATTGAAGGGACTGGCGGGCGCGGGCGGTCTGGCATTGACCGGCGTCTCGGCCCCGGCCATCGCGCAAGGCGCATCAGCCCGCACTCTGCGCTTCGTGCCGCAGGCTAATCTTGCCAATTTCGATCCGATCTGGGGCACGCAATATGTCGTGCGCAATGCCGCCGCGCTGGTCTGGGACACGCTCTACGGGATCGACGCGCAGTTGCAGCCGCAGCGGCAAATGGTCGAGTCCGAGGAGACCTCCGACGACGGCAAGATCTGGACGTTCAAGCTGCGCCCGGGCCTCAAATTCCACGACGGCGAGCCGGTGCTGGCCAAGGACGTCGTTGCGAGCCTGTCGCGCTGGGCCGCGCGCGATCCGATGGGCCTGATGATCATTGCGATCCAGCAGGAATTGACCGCCGTCGACGACCGCACCTTCAAATGGGTTTTGAAGCAGCCCTTTCCGAAGATGCTCTATGCGCTCGCCAAGAACAACGCGCCGTGCTCCTTCATCATGCCCGAGCGTATCGCCAAGACCGATCCGTTCAAGCAGATCACCGAATATGTCGGCTCGGGTCCGATGAAGTTCGCCAAGAGCGAATGGGTCCCAGGCGCCAAGTCGGTGTTCGAGAAGTTCACCGATTACGTGCCGCGGCAGGAGAAGGCGTCGTGGCTGGCCGGTGGCAAGCAGATCATGGTCGATCGTGTCGAATGGATCGTGATGCCGGACCCCGCGACAGCGGCGGCCGCGTTGCAGAACGGCGAGGTCGACTGGTGGGAGAACCCGATCGCCGATCTCGTGCCCGTGCTGAAGAAGAACAAGAACATCAGCGTCGATATCGGCGATCCCCTCGGCAATATCGGCTCGTTCCGCATGAACCATCTGTTCGCGCCGTTCAACGACGTGCGGGCGCGGCGCGCGGTGCTGATGGCGCTCAGCCAGGAAGACTATATGCGCGCGATCGTCGGCGACGACAACGCATTGTGGAAGTCGTTGCCCGGCTTCTTCACGCCGGACACGCCTGTCTACAACGAGATGGGCGGCGAGATCCTGAAGGGCAAGCGCGACTTCGATGCCGCCAAGAAGCTGCTGGCGGAGAGCGGCTATTCCGGCCAGCCGGTGACGTGCCTGGTCGCGCAGGATCAGCCGATCACGAAGGCGCAAGGCGACGTCACCGCGGACCTCCTGAAGAGGCTCGGCATGAATGTCGACTTCGTCGCCACCGATTGGGGCACGGTCGGCTCCCGTCGCGCCGCAAAGACACCGCCGGGACAGGGCGGCTGGAACATGTTCCACAGCTGGCATGCCGGCGCCGATTGCATCACGCCCGCCGCCTACACGGCCATCCGCGCCAACGGCGACAAGGCCTGGTTCGGCTGGCCGAGCAGCCCGAACACCGAGAAGGAGATCACGTCCTGGTTCGACGCCAAGAATCTCGAGGAAGAGAAGGCGGCGATCGGGCGGGTCAACAAGGCGGCGATCGAGGATGTCGTCTACGCGCCGACCGGTTTCTTCCTGACCTACACGGCCTGGCGCAAGAACGTTTCGGGCATCACCAAGGGTCCGCTGCCGTTCTTCTGGGGCGTGTCGAAGTCTGCATGATCGCGCGCTGAGGCCAGATGCTCTCTTACATCCTCCGTCGCATCATCGCGACCTTGCCGGTGATGGCGATCGTCGCGTTGTTCGTGTTCAGCCTGCTCTACATCGCGCCGGGCGATCCCGCCGTGGTGATCGCGGGCGACCAGGCAAGCCCGGAGGATGTGGAGCGCATCCGCCAGAGCCTCGGCCTCGACCGGCCGTTCCTGATCCAGTTCGGCAGCTGGGTCTGGCGCATCCTGCACGGCGATCTCGGCACCTCGATCTTCACCAACCTGCCGGTCTCGGCGATGATCGGACAGCGGCTTGGACCAACGCTGTCGCTGATGATCGTCACGTTGCTGCTGACGATCGTGGTGGCTGTGCCGCTCGGCGTGGTGGCGGCGTGGAAGGCCGGCAGCCTCATCGACCGGATCATCATGGGCTTTGCCGTGTTCGGCTTCTCGCTGCCCGTGTTCGTGGTCGGCTACATGCTCGCCTACATCTTCGCGCTCGAACTGGAATGGTTGCCGGTGCAGGGCTACACGCCGCTCACGCAGGGCTTCTGGCCGTGGCTGGAGAATTTGATCCTGCCGTCAATCGCGCTCGGTTGCGTCTATATCGCGTTGGTCGCGCGCATCACCCGCGCCGCTATGCTCGAAGTGTTGCAGCAGGACTATATCCGCACTGCCAAGGCCAAGGGCCTCGGGCAGGGCGGCATCCTGTTCATTCACGCGCTGAAGAACGCGGCCGTGCCGATCGTGACCGTGATCGGGATCGGCATCGCGCTCCTGATCGGCGGCGCGGTGGTCACCGAAAGCGTGTTCGCGATTCCCGGCCTCGGCCGGCTCACGATCGATGCGATCCTGCGCCGCGACTATCCCGTCATCCAGGGCATCGTGCTGCTGTTCAGCTTCGTCTACGTCGTCGTTAATCTGATGATTGACCTCATCTACACGCTCGTTGACCCGAGGATCCGCTATTGACCGACACGACCATCAATCCGCAAGCGCTCCCGGCCGGCCTCGTCCTCGCGCCGCAACTGCCTGAGATCCTTCGGCCGGTCACGATCCGGCGGGGCTTCATCGGCTTGTTGCGCGGCCATCCCACTGTTGCGATCGGCGGCGCGCTGCTGCTGACGCTGGTCCTGATCGCGATCTTCGCGCCCTATCTCGGAACGGTCGATCCGACCGCGCTCGCGCCCGCCAAGCGCACCCGTGCACCGTCGGCCGATTTCTGGTTCGGCACCGACGTGCTCGGCCGCGACATCTATTCGCGCGTGCTGTTTGGCGCGCGGGTCTCGCTCACGGTCGGCCTTTCAGTTGCGATCTTCGCGTCCGCTGCCGGCCTCGCCATCGGCATGGTCTCCGGCTTCATCCGCTGGGCCGACGGCATCCTGATGCGCTTCATGGACGGCTTGATGTCGATCCCGCCGATCCTGCTCGCGATCGCGCTGATGGCCTTGACGCGCGGCAGCGTCGGCAACGTCATCCTGGCCATCACCGTTGCCGAGATCCCGCGTGTCTCGCGCCTCGTCCGCAGCGTGGTGCTATCGCTGCGCGAGCAGCCCTATGTGGACGCGGCCGTGGCCTGCGGCACGCGCACGCCCATGATCATCCTTCGCCACATCCTACCCAACACGGTGGCGCCGATGCTGGTGCAGGCGACCTATATCTGCGCCAGCGCCATGATCACGGAGGCGATCCTGTCCTTCATCGGCGCGGGCACGCCGCCCACCATTCCGTCCTGGGGCAACATCATGGCCGAGGGCCGCGCTCTGTGGCAGGTCAAGCCCTACATCGTGTTCTTTCCGGCGGCCTTTCTCTCCGTCACGGTTCTCGCCGTGAACCTGCTCGGCGACGGCCTTCGCGATGCGCTCGACCCGCGCATGGCCAAGAGCCTCTGATGGATCGAGGCTGATCGCGATGGCTTTGCTCGAAGTCGAAAACCTCCAGACCCACTTCCGCACCCCCGGTGGCATCAATCGCGCGGTCGACGGCGTGTCCTTCCATGTCAACGAGGGTGAGACGCTGGCTATCGTCGGCGAATCCGGCTGCGGCAAATCGGTGACCTCGATGTCGCTGATGCGATTGATCCCGGAGCCGCCTGGCAGGATCGCAGGCAAGATCCGCTTTGCGGGCAGGGACCTCCTGCAACTCTCCGACCGCGAGATGCGCGCGATCCGAGGCAACGACATCTCGATGATCTTCCAGGAGCCGATGACCAGCCTCAACCCGGTGCTCACCGTCGGCCGTCAGATCCGCGAGACCTTGATGATCCATCAGGGCCTCGACAAGGCGGCCGCCGAAGCGCACGCGGTCGAGATGCTGACGCTGGTCGGCATTCCCGAGCCGAAGCGTCGCGTGCGCGAATATCCGCACCAGCTCTCCGGCGGCATGCGCCAGCGCGTCATGATCGCCATTGCGCTCGCCTGCAATCCAAAGCTTCTCATTGCCGACGAGCCAACCACCGCGTTGGACGTGACGATCCAGGCGCAGATCCTGAAGCTGATGCTGGATCTGAAGAGCCGGGTCGGCGCGGCGATCATTCTCATCACCCACGATCTTGGCGTCGTTGCCGAGATCGCCGAACGCGTCATGGTGATGTATGCCGGCCGCAAGGTCGAGGAGGCCCCTGTGGCCGAGCTGTTCCGTTCGCCGCGTCATCCCTATACGCAAGGCTTGCTCGGCGCGGTGCCGCGGCTTGGCTCGTCGCTATCAGGCGCGGCACGGCGGCTTGCCGAGATTCCGGGCCAAGTGCCGGATCTGCGCAAGCCCATCAGCGGCTGTGTCTTCGCGGGCCGTTGTGCGCTCGCGACCGATCTGTGCCGGCAATATGCACCGGGGCTCGAAGAGAAGGGCCCTCGTCACGTCGCCGCCTGTCACTATGCGGCCAAGGGAGCCGTCGCGGCATGAGCCCTCCGTTGCTCCAGGTCAACGACCTCAAGAAGCATTTTCCGGTCAACAAGGGCTTTTTCGGGCGAAAGACCGAATTCGTCTACGCGGTGGACGGCGTGTCGTTCGAGATCGCGCGCGGCGAGACGCTGTCGCTGGTCGGCGAATCCGGCTGCGGCAAGTCGACGGTCGGCCGCGCCATCTTGCGGCTGTTCGACATCACCGCAGGCCAGGTGATCCTCGACGGCCAGCGCATCGACGACGCCCATCCGAGCACGATGCGTCAGATGCGCCGGCGCGTGCAGGTGGTGTTCCAGGATCCGTTCTCCAGCCTCAATCCGCGCATGCGCGTGCGCGACATCCTGGCCGAACCGATCCGCAATTTCGGCCTCGCCAAATCGGCGGAGGACCTCGAGGTGCGCGTCACCTCCCTGATGGACACCGTGCGCCTGCCGCGCGAGGCGCTGAACCGCAGGCCGCATGAATTCTCCGGCGGCCAGCGCCAGCGTATCGGCATTGCCCGCGCGCTCGCGGCCGAGCCCGAGCTGATCGTGTGCGACGAGGCGGTCTCGGCGCTGGATGTTTCGGTCAAGGCACAGATCGTCAATCTGCTGCAGGACCTCCAGCGCGAGTTCGGCCTCGCGCTGCTGTTCATCAGCCATGATCTCGCGATCGTCGAGCACATGACCCACCGCGTCGCGGTGATGTATCTCGGCAAGATCGTCGAGGTCGCCCCGCGCCGCGAGATCTTTGCCGCACCGAAACATCCCTACACCAGGGCGCTGCTGTCGGCAGTGCCGCTGCCCGAGCCCGGCGCCCAGCGCAATCCCATCATCCTCAAGGGCGACGTGCCGAGCCCGATCAATCCGCCGAAGGGCTGCCGCTTCCACACCCGCTGCCCGCTCGTCTTCGACCGCTGCCGGGTCGAAGAACCGGTGCTGCGCGCGGCTGGAGCCGAGCAATGGGTGGCCTGTCACCTCGAAGACGGCGCAGCGCCGCCGAGCAGCTGAAGGCGAGATTCCCGTCGGAAATTTCTCAGCAAGAACAACCCTGTTCTACTGTGCATGGGGTTGTTTTACGTTTTGAGGTAGCGAGCCTCAGCCTTGCCGGCGTAGGAAGCCGGTGATCGTGACCTTTTCCCAGATGTCGGCCGCGGCAAAGGGATCGGCGCGGTTGAATGCCTCGACCTCGCCACGGCCCGGCGCCTCGATCAGGAACAGGCTGCCGATCATCGTCTGGCCATCGTCGGAGACGAGCGGCCCCGACATCACGATCTTGACGCCGAAGCGCGAGGTGTCGCTCAGGAAAGCCTTGTGGGCGTCGTAATTGGCGAGCCGGGTCGGCAGCGCGCCGGCGCGATCGACGGCGTGAATGGCGAACAGCATGGTGTCTCCGTTTCTTGGATCAGTTGTTGGGACGGCCGCCGCGACGGCCGTCCGGGCTTGATGTGATCGGTTTGTCTACTTGGCGCTGAGCTTGCTCGCGTCCTCGAAGGTCGGGCAGGTCCGCTGCTCCAGCGGCACGTCGAACGGCTGGTAATTGTCCTTGGTGATGACGGTCGGCTTCAGCACGATCTCGTTGATGACAGGCTGGTTGCGCAAGGCGCGGATCGCCATCATGGTGCCGAGGCAGCCTTGCGCGAATCCGTTGTAGTCGCCGCTCGCGAGCAGCTTGCCGGATTTGATCGCGTCGATCGCTTCCTTGGTGCCGTTGATGCCGATCACCTGCGCCTTGCGGTTGGCGCCGTCGAGCGCCTCGATCGCACCGACCGCCATGGCGTCGTTGGCAGCTAGCACGCCGTCGATCTGCGAATTCGACTGCATCAGGTTTTCCATCACCTGGAGCGCCTGCAGCCGCTGGTAGTTGCCGGGCTGCGAAGCCAAGAGCTTGGCGCCCGAAGCCTCCTTCAGCGCGTCGTTGAAGCCGCGGACGCGGTCGACATTGGTCAGCGAGCCCTTGACGCCCTCGATGATGACGATGTTGCCCTTGCCGCCCAGCGTCTTGAGCAGGAAGCGCGCGGTCTCGAGCCCAAGGCTGTAGTCGTCGGCGCCGACGAAGGACAGGAACTTGCCGCCCGCCGAGCGGTCGGTGATGTTGACGACGGGAATCTTGGCCTCGTTGATCTTCTCGACGCCGGGCACCATCGCCTTGTAATCGACCGGCGTGAACACGATCGCGCTCGGCTTCTTCACGACGACGTCCTCGATCTGGCTGAGCTGCTCGGGGATCGAATCCGGCTTGGTCGGGATGTACTGGAGCGTCTTCGCGTTCAGCGTCTTCGCCATGTTGTCGGCGCCGACCCGCACCGTCTGGAAGAACGGGTTGGTCTGGTTCTTGGTGAAGACGGCGATGGTCTCGCCGTCGGCGCGCGCCCCAGTGGTGAACGCGGCCGCCATCAGCAGCGGCAGCGCCAGATAGCCCAGTGTCCGTTTCATGTTGCCTCCATCCCTCATTTTGCTTGTGGAACTCTAGAACTCATTGCGCGCGGCGGCGGGTCTTCATGTCGAGCCAGACCGCGAGAATGACGATGATGCCTGTCACGAGCGGCTGCCAGTTGGCGCTGACCGACAGCAGGTTCATGCCGTTCAGCACCAGCGTCAGGATCAGCGCGCCGATGAAGGTGCCGAACACGGTGCCGACGCCGCCGAACAGCGAGGTGCCGCCGATCAGCACGGCCGCGATCGCGGGCAGCGTCAGGCTTTCGCCGATGTCCGCCTCCGCCGAATTGAGCCGCGACAGGAAGATGATCGAGGCAAGCCCCGCCATGGTGCCTGATACCGCGTAGACCAGCAGCAGGCGCCGCGCGACCGGAATGCCGGAGAGCCGCGCCGCGACCGGATTGGCACCGATCGCATAGATCTCCTGGCCCCAGATCGTGCGCTGTGCGAACAGCGTCCCGATCCCGAGGAACACCAGCAGCAGGTAGACCGGGATCGGCAGGCCGAACAGATAGCCGCTGCCGATCTGGCGGAAGCCCGCGGGGAAGCCGTGCAGGGTCTCGCCCGCCATGTACCAATAGGTGAGGCCGTTCAGCACCCAGAGCATGCCATAGGTGGCGATGAAGGAGGGGATGCGCAGCGCGGTGACCATGATGCCGTTGAGCAGGCCGACGATGCCGCCGCAGGTGAGCCCGGTGAGGATGCCGAGCGCCGGCGATCCGGTCTTGTGGATCACGGTGCCGGCGATGCAGGCGGACAGCGCGACATTGGCGCCGACGGAGAGGTCGAGGCCGGCGGTCAGCACCACCAGCGTCAGACCGGAGGCGATGAAGAAGGTCAGGCTCGCCTGCCGCAGCACGTTGAGGATGTTGCCGAGGCTCAGGAAGGAATCGCTGAGCACGGCGAGCACCGCGCAGATCAGAAACGCCGCCAGCAGGCGATAGAACACCTGGATCGCATCCTGCGACAGGAAGGAGCGGGGCGGGGCGATGGCGTCCTTGGCGATGTCGGTCATGCGCGGCTCCTGAGGCCGTCGAGGAACAGGGCGACGATGACGAGCACGCCGACGCTTGCGACCTGCACCGAGGACGGCAGCGAGATCAGGTTCAGCCCGTTGCGCAGCACGCCGACAGAGAGGACACCGAGCAGCGTGCCGAGCAGCCAGCCATTGCCGCGCTCGAACGAGGTGCCGCCGACGGCCACGGCCGCGATGGCATCGAATTCGAGCCCGAGGCCGGCAGTGGGGTGGCCGGAATTCATCCGTGCGGTCATCAACAGGCCCGCGATGCCCGCCATGGCGCCGCCGATCGCATAGACCGCGATCAGCAGCTTGTTCGGCGAGAGACCGGCATAGCGCAGCGCCTCGCGATTGCCGCCCAGTGCGAAGATGTAAGTGCCGAAGCGGGTGTGATAGAGCAGGCCGTGGAATGCCGCATAGGTCACGAGCGCCATCACGATCGGCACGGGCACCCCGAGAAGCGTCGCAGAATAGATGTCGCGCACGCTATGGGGGATGCCGACCACGCTCTGGCCGTCGCTGACGATCAGCGACAGGCCCTGCGCCATGCCGAGCGTGCCCAGCGTCGCGACGAAGGGCGGGATGCCGAGGATGGCGACCAGCCAGCCGTTGGCGACGCCGAAGGCGGTGCCGACCAGCAGGCCGGCGCCGAGGCCCAGCAGCATCGATTTGGTCGCGAGCGATACGATGGCGACGCAGAGCGAGGTCAGCGTCAGCACCGCCCCCATCGACAGGTCCAGCCCTTCGGTCATGATGATCAGCGTCATCGGCAGTGCGAGCATGGTCAGGATGGTGGACTGCACCAGCACGTTGGAGAGGTTGGCGACCGACAGGAAGCCGGGCGCGATCGCGCTGAAAAGCGCGATTAGGAGCACCAGCACGATGGCAACGCCGGGAATGCGTTGCAGCGGATTGGGCTGTGAAACGACCGCGGCCTCACGCATGATGCATCCCCAGTCGCACGATGTTCTCCTCGGTCAGTTCGTTGCGCGTCAGGTGCCCGGCGATGCGCCCCTCGCGCATCACATAGGCGCGGTCGCAGACGTGGCAGATCTCGATCTGCTCGGACGAGATCATCAGCGCCGCGGCGCCCTCCGCGACCAGGCGGTCGATCAGGGCAAAAATCTCGGACTTGGCGCCGATGTCGATGCCGCGCGTTGGCTCGTCGAAGATGAAGAGCTTTGAGCCGGCCGCCAGCCATTTGCCGATCACGACCTTCTGCTGGTTGCCGCCCGAGAGCAGGCCGACGGTCTGCCGAGCGCTCGGAGTTGCAATGCGCAGCTGCCGGATCAGGCCGTCGGCGGTGCGCTGTGCGCTGCGCTGGTCGAAGAGACCGCTCGGGAACAGCTTTCGCAGCGCCGACACCACCAGATTGTCGCTCACCGACCGCAGCAGCGCGAGGCCCTCGCTCTTGCGACTTTCCGGGATCAGCGCGATGCCGCGGCGGGCGGCAAGGTCAGGCTCGCCGGAAATGGTCTTGCCGTCGAAGACGATCTCGCCCGATGTCATGGGATCGGCGCCGAAGATGGCGCGCGCGACCTCGCTGCGGCCCGAGCCAACCAGGCCGCACAGGCCGACGATCTCGCCCCGGCGCACCTCGATGTTGATGTCGGAGATACCGGTCGAGGAGGTCAGGCCCTTGACCTCCAGCAGCACCTCGCCCGGCTTGTCGGCGAAATGGCGCGGATAGGTCATGTCGACGTTGCGGCCGACCATCATGCGTACGAGCTGGTCCGGCGTCACGTCGGCGGGCCGGACGCCGTCGATGCGGCGGCCGTCGCGCAGCACGGTGATGCGGTCGCCGAGCGCGAACACCTCGGCCATGCGGTGAGAGATGTAGACGATCGACACCCCGTCAGCCTTCAGCCGCGCGATCAATTCGAACAGCAGCTCGGTCTCGCGGTCGGATAACGCGGCGGTCGGCTCGTCCATGACGAGGATGCGCGCGTTCTGGCTGATCGCCTTCGCGATCTCGACCATCTGCTGCTGTGCAACTCCGAGCTTGTCCACGGTGGTCGAAGGATCGATGTCGAAGCCGATCGTGCCGAGCACGCGCTTCGCGTCGGCCAGGATCTTGCGGCGGTCGATGGTGCCGGGGATGCGTCCCCGAGGCTCGCGGCCGAGGAAAATGTTCTGGGCGATGTCGAGATAGGGGACCAGCGAGAATTCCTGGAAGATCACGGCAATGCCGAGCTTCTGCGCATCGGCAGTCGAGGAGATCGCGACCTTGTCACCCTTGTAGTAGAACTCGCCGGCATCGGCGCTGTAGGCGCCGCACAGCACCTTCATCAGGCTCGACTTGCCGGCGCCGTTCTCGCCCAGCAGCATGTGGACCTCGCCGGGGTAGATAGCAAAGGACACGTCGTCCAGCGCCTTGACGCCGGGAAATTCCTTGCTGATGCCGCGCAGCTCGAGCAGCGGCGTCGGCGAGGTGACCTCGATGGGGAGCGCGTCGCTCATGCCATGTCGCTCATGTCTTGGCTCCGCTCGCAAAGATCTTTCCGGGGTTCATCAGACCATTCGGATCGAGCGCGGTCTTGATCGATCGCATCACGTCCACGGCCTCGCCGAGCTCGTCGGCGAGATAGTCGATCTTGCCGAGCCCGATGCCGTGCTCGCCGGTGCAGGTGCCGTCCATGGCGATAGCGCGGGCGACCATGCGGGCCTGCAGCGCCTTGGCGCCTTCGGCCTCCTCGGGCTTTGCCGGGTCGATCAGGATCAGCATGTGGAAATTGCCGTCGCCGACATGGCCGACGATAGGAGCGACAAAGCCGTGCTCGTCCGCATCGCGCCGTGTTTCGGTCAGGCATTCCGCGAGGCGCGAGATCGGGACGCAGACATCGGTGATCACGGCGCGCGCGCCCGGCCGCAGACCCAGCCCGGCATAGAACGTGTTGTCGCGGGCGTGCCAGAGCCGGCT
>NZ_JALBGZ010000769.1:0-2815 GCF_023006515.1 Bradyrhizobium sp. PRIMUS42 | reverse complement strand
CACCAGGGGCGGCAGCAGCACGTCGAAGCGTGGCGTCGGCTCGGGCGCCGCGCCGAATTGAAGCTTGCCGTTGGGATCGATCTCGATCACGCGCTCATGCCAGCCATTCTCGAGCCTCACCATCTGGTGGATCGGCAGCACGTCGAAATATTCGTTGGCGAGGATGATGCTCGGTCCTTCCGGCACGTCGTCGATGCTGTCGTGCCAGTCGATGTTGCGCACGTTCGCCAGCGTTGCGCCCTGCCGTTCGCGCAAGACGGGATTGACCTCGACCATGTGGATATGAAGCGCCTGGTACAGCGGTGGCAGCACGCGGAGTGCGCGCAGCGCGTCCGCCATCATGGTGCCGCGGCCGGGGCCGAGCTCGATCAGCCTCAAAAATTGCGGCGAGCCCATCTGCTTCCACACCGAGGCGGTCCACAGTCCCAGGAGCTCGCCGAACATCTGGCTGACCTCGGGCGCGGTGGTGAAGTCGCCCTCACGGCCCAGCGGATCGCGCGAGACGTAATAGCCATGGCGCGGATGCATCAGGCACAGTTCCATGTACCGCCAGACCGGCATGGGGCCCGAGGCTTTGATCAGCGCCTTGATCTCGTCGAGTAGCGGCTGGTCGGTCACGGTGTACTTTCTCGAAATGGAATTAACTGTTGGCCTCGATGGGCTTCGGCGCACCGCGCCGCACTGCCAATACAATAAGTATGAGGCCGACAATAAGCATCGGGATCGACAACAGCATGCCCATGGTTAACCCGCCCCAGAGGAAGCCGAGCTGGGCGTCCGGTTCGCGGAAATGCTCGCCGATGATCCGGGTCAGGCCGTAGATCAGGATGAAGCTGCCGAGGATCATGCCGGGCCGCTTCAGCGCACCAAGGCGGATCATGATCGCGAGCACCGTGAACAGCAGGATGCCTTCCATCCCGGCTTCGTAGAGCTGGCTTGGATGGCGCGGCAATTGGGTCGGATCATCGGGAAAGATCATCGCCCAGGGCAGGCTCGCATCGGTGGCGCGGCCCCACAACTCGCCCTTGATGAAATTCGCAATGCGCCCGAGCAGCAGTCCGACCGGAGCGACGGCGGTGGTGATGTCGCCGAGCGACAGGATCGAGATGCCGTTGCGATAGGCGAACCACATCACCGCGACGACGCAGCCGAGGAAGCCGCCGTGGAACGACATGCCGCCCTCCCACAGTTTGAAGATCGCTGCGGGATGCGAGATGAAGAAGGGCAGATTGTAGAACAGCACGTACCCGGTGCGGCCGCCCAGGATGATGCCGAGCGTGACCCAGAGAATGAAATCGTCGATCTGAAGCAGCGAGATCGGCGCGGGCCTGCCCCACAGGCGCTCGCTCTTCAGGAGCGAGCGCGCATACAGCCAGCCGAACACGATGCCGCTGATATAGGCCAGCGCGTACCAGCGGATGGCGAACGGTCCGAGCGCGACGGCGACCGGATCGATGGATGGGAAGTCAATGAGCAGAAAGGGCATCGCGCCTTCTATATCTAGACGAGATTGCGGCGAAGAGGACCAGCGGACGCCGTCTGATTCTTGTTATGCCGGGACGTTGAATACGATTGCAAGGAAAGCGGTTCATGACAAGGATACCGCCGATCGGCACTTGAACCGTTTCGATCGGATTGCCATTGTCTTTTCGAGAGTTTGCGCCAAGCTAATCTGAGGCCGCCAGGAGACCGAAATGACCCAGACCAACAACCGGTTTTTCGACGAGATCGGCCGGCTGATGAACGATGCCGCCGGTGCCGCCCAGGGCGTCAAGCGCGAGTTCGACACGGTGATGCGCACCCAGGCTGAAAAATTCCTGCGCGACATGGATCTGGTCAAGCGCGAGGAGTTCGAGGCCGTCAAGGATATGGCGCGCCTGGCGCGCGAGGAGAACGAGGCGCTGAAAACGCGGATTGCGGCGCTGGAGGCCAAACTCGGAGGGTAGTCACCGGTCCCGTAGCCCGGATGGAGCGCAGCGAAATCCGGGGGCCGCTCTCACCGGTCGTGCGATCTCCCCGGATTTCGCTCCGCGCCATCCGGGTTACAAGATGCCATCCGGAACAACCCGCCAGCCCATTCTCCTTGTCATTTCCGCATCTTCCGGGTAAAAGCCCGCCACGTCCGCGGCCCCCGCACCCCTGGAGGCTTGCTGCGGCGTATGCCATGGGCCGCCTTGCGGCCCATTAACTTTTGCAAAAACAAGGACTTAACGACATGGCGACGACCGTCAAGGAATTGAAGGCGACCGCACGTCCGAAGAGCGGCAAGGGGGCCGCCCGGGCTGAGCGTCGCGCCGGGCGAGTGCCCGGAGTGATCTATGGCAACAACCAGCCCCCGGTGACGATCTCGATTGAAGATCGCGAACTGCGCCAGCGCATCCTCGCCGGCCGGTTCCTGACCACGCTGGTCGACATCGATCTCGAGGGCAAGAAGCACCGCGTGATTCCGCGCGACTACCACCTCGATCCGGTCAGGGACTTCCCGATCCATGTCGACTTCATGCGGCTCGGCGAAGGCGCCACCATCCGCATCAGCGTGCCCTTGCATGTGGTGAAGTCGGAATCGTCACCCGGCGTGAAGCGCGGCGGCACCGTCAACATCGTCGCCCACGCGATCGAGCTCGAATGCGGTGTCGAGAGCATTCCGCAGTACATCGAGGCCGATGTCGGCTCGCTCGAAATCGGCCACTCGCTGCATCTGTCCGACGTCAAGCTGCCGGCCGGCGTGAAGGCGCTGGCCCGCGAGGACGCGACCCTCGTCACCATCGTGCCGCCGTCAGGCTACGCCGAAGAGCAGAAGGCCGCCGCTGCGGCT
>NZ_JALBGZ010000768.1:0-2820 GCF_023006515.1 Bradyrhizobium sp. PRIMUS42 | reverse complement strand
ATTGAGGCCGGAGAGGTATTTCGGGCCCACGGAGGCGCGCGCACGCGCGGCGATGCCGCCGGCTGCGGGCTGGTGGTCGGGGACGCTGGTGATCTTGCTCGGCTCGGTCATGCGAATCATCGGCCCCACGATGGCACCGCGGGGTTGCGGAAGGGAGCCTTCTTAACAGGGATTGGTGGCTATATGGGGCCGCGGAACGAGGTTTTCCACGTGCGCGGCAAGTCAATTTGTTCCTGCGGGCCCTGCGAATTTCCACCCTGTTCCGGCCGGAACAATCGTTCCCGCGTCGAGATTGTCTGGGCAGGTGGCGCGGCCAGCCGCGCCAGATGCAGACAGACATCAAGACGAGGATTTGACCATGCTAGGCTGGGTTGTGACGTTTCTGGTTATCGCTCTGATCGCCGGCATCCTGGGCTTCGGCGGCGTCGCCGGCGCTTCGATCGAGATCGCCAAGATCATCTTCTTCATCGCGGTCGTTCTGTTCCTGGTCTCGGCCGTCGTCGGCTTGGCGCGCGGCCGCAACAGGATCTAGTGCTTACCGCTTCGAGGGCATCGCCACGTTCCGGCCGATGCCCTCGGGCCGCGGTACGGCATTGTGAGCCTTTGTGACCGCAGCGATACGCTCACGGATATCGGGCGGAAACGGCGCGACGCGCCGCGCATTCATATCCATGTGCAGGGACATGTTTTCGGAAGTTGCCGAGAGCCAGCCCTCAGTTGCGTGCCGCATCTCCTCGAACGTGTGCAGCCGCTTGTCGTCGGCCTCGAGCAACCAAACGAAAATCTGCACGGGATCGCCGAGGTGGATTTCGCGCAAATAGCGCACGTGGCACTCGGCGGTGAAGCTCGAGCCGCCGCGCTCCTTCATGTAGGCCGGCCCCATTCCGAGCTCGAGCCAGAGTTGGTCGATCGCGCGGTCGAACATCACGTTGTAATAGGCCATGTTGAGATGGCCGTTATAGTCGATCCATTGCGGCTCGATCTGCATGATCGCGGCGCGGAACGGCTCCGCTTGGGGCGCTGAGGCGGCAGTCTCCGGCATATGTTCTTCCCTAGCCATGCGTCCGGTCGCTTGACTTGACCGGTTTTATGTCCTTTGCCACGGTTCTTCTGTCGGGAGGAATTCCGTGGGCACCACCATCACCAATAGTCCGCCGCGGCCGGAGCCGAAAGCCCTTGCGAGCGCGCTGGAGCAGCTTGCCGCACGCTTCGGCAACCGCCTCATCACCTCGCAGGCCGTCCGCGAGCAGCACGGCCATACCACCACCTGGCTCCCCAACCAGCCGCCTGATGGGGTGGTGATGGCGCAGGAGACCGCCGACATCCAGGACGTGGTGCGGATCTGCGCCAAGAACCGCGTCCCCGTCATTGCCTTCGGCACCGGCACCTCGCTCGAGGGCCAGGTCAACGCACCCGCCGGTGGCATCTCGATCGATCTGCGCGACATGAACAAGGTGCTCGCGGTGCATGCCGAGGACCTCGACTGCGTGATCCAGCCCGGCGTCACCCGCAAGGCGCTGAACGAGCATCTGCGTGACCAGGGCCTGTTCTTTCCGATCGATCCCGGCGCGGATGCCTCGCTTGGCGGCATGGCCTCGACCCGCGCCTCCGGCACCAACGCGGTGCGTTACGGCACCATCCGCGAGAGCGTGCTGGCGCTGAAGGTGGTGCGCGGCGACGGCGAGATCATCACGACAGGCACGCGCGCGAAGAAGTCATCCGCGGGCTACGACCTGACGCATCTGTTTGTCGGCGCCGAAGGCACGCTCGGCATCATCTCAGAGCTGACCATCCGTCTGCGCGGCATCCCCGAGACGATCGCGGCCGGCGCGGTGTCGTTCGAGAGCGTCCACGGGGCCTGTCAGGCCGTCATCCTGGCGATCCAGACCGGCATTCCCGTGGCCCGCATCGAACTGCTCAACGCCGCGCAGGTGAAGGCCTGCAACGCCTATTCGAAGCTGACGCTGCCCGAGACGCCGCTGCTGCTGATGGAATTCCACGGCAGCGAGATCGAGGTTGCCGAGCAGTCCAAGGCCTTCGGCGAGATCGCCAAGGACTGCGGCGGCGGTGATTTCTCCTGGACCACCAAGCCGGAGGACCGCACAAAACTGTGGCAGGCGCGGCACGACGCCTATTGGTCGGTGAAGGCGCTGCGTCCCGGTGACAGCATCGGCGTGGTCGCGACCGACGTCTGCGTGCCGATCTCGCGGCTCGCCGAGTGCGTCAGCGAGACCGAGGAGGATCTCAAGCGCCTTAATTTGTTGTCGCCGATCGTCGGCCATGTCGGCGACGGCAATTTCCATTGCTCGCTGGTCTGCGACACCAACGACGCGGGCGAGATGGCGCGCGGCGAGGAGTTCATGCATCGCCTGGTCGAGCGCGCGCAGGCGATGGACGGCACCTGCACCGGCGAGCACGGCATCGGTCAGGGCAAGCAGAAATATCTCAAGGCGGAACTCGGCCCTGAAGCGCTGGATGCGATGCGGGCGCTCAAAAAAGCGCTCGATCCGCTCAATATCTTCAACCCCGGCAAGATCGTACCGGAGAACTAGCACCCACGGCGCCCGGATCGGGAACCTTCGGCAATCCTGTCGGTTCCAATTCCGCCAAGTTCCGATGCCTCAATGGCAGGGCTTTGCACGGAGGGTGCGATGGTGCGACCGGTCATCGGGATTGCGGCGCTGGCATTTGCCTGCATGCTGGCGGGCGCGGCGCTGGCGAAGGGCGGGCATGGTGGTGGCCATGGGGGTGGACATGGCGGCGGACATGGTGGCGGACATGGCGGCGGCCATCACGGCGGCGGACATTTCCGTGGCCACG
>NZ_JALBGZ010000767.1:0-2847 GCF_023006515.1 Bradyrhizobium sp. PRIMUS42 | reverse complement strand
CCTCGACCTGCGCCGACACCGCCCAGGAGCCGTCGCCCTGATTGTCGGCGACATCCTCCAGCGTCGCGCGCCGCAGGCCGCGCCCCGGCGACAGAAACGAGATCGCCTCGATGCAATTGGTCTTGCCCGCCCCATTCGGCCCGACCAGCGCCACCATGTCAGCCGCCGTCTCGAGCCCCGCCGCCCGATAATTGCGAAAATGCGTCAGCGTCAGGCGATGAATGCGGGAGGGGGTCATATGCTATTCGTCATGGGCACGCGCTCTCCTTCGCGGGAGCATGCCGTAGAGTGGGCAAAGGCGCGCTCTGCGCGCGCCGTGCCCACGTCTCGCCGCGATCCGGGCCGCTGCATGGTGGGCACGCTTTCGCCTTCGCTCTTCGAGCTACGGCGCAAGCTTTGCCCACCCTACGGCTCCGATGGATGGTCGCGAGAGCGCCCCTCACACCCGCATCGGCATCAGCACGTACAGCGCGCTCTTGTCGTCGCGGTCTTGCACCAGGGTCGGCGAGCCGGGGTCGGCGAGCCTGAGGGTTGCGACGTCGCCTTCGATCTGGGCGGCGATGTCGAGCAGATAGCGGGAGTTGAAGCCGATATCGAGGGCGTCGGAGGCGTATTCGACCTCGAGCTCTTCGGTCGCGCTGCCGGAATCCGGATTGGTCACCGACAGCACCAGCTTGCCCGGTGCCAGCGACAGCTTGACCGCGCGGCCACGCTCGCTCGAAATCGTCGAGACGCGGTCGACCGCGTTCTCGAAATCCTTCTTGTCGACGACGAGCTCCTTGTCGTTGCCCTGCGGGATGACGCGGCCGTAGTCGGGGAAGGTGCCGTCGATCAGTTTCGAGGTCAGCACGACGTTACCGATCGTAAAGCGGATTTTGGCCTGCGACAGCTCGATCGTCATCTCGGCGTCGGTGTCCTCGATCAGGCGCTGCACCTCGCCGACGGTCTTGCGCGGCACGATGACGCCGGGCATGCCCTCGGCGCCCTTGGGCTGCACCAGATCGAGCTGGGCGAGGCGATGACCGTCGGTGGCGACGCCGCGCAGAGTGGCGGCCTTAGGCGTGCCGGCGGCGTGCAGATAGATGCCGTTGAGGTAATAGCGCGTCTCCTCGGTGGAGATCGCGAACTGGGTGCGGTCGATCAGTCGCTTGACGTCCTTGGCCGCGAGCGAGAAGGAATGCGACATGTCGCCGGCGGCCAGATCCGGGAAATCATTCTCCGGCAGGGTCTGCAGCGTGAAGCGGGAGCGGCCGGCGCGGATCGCCAGCACGGCGCGGTCGCCGTCGGCCTCCAGCACGATCTGCGAACCATCCGGCAGCTTGCGGACGATGTCGTAGAACATGTGCGCCGGCACGGTGGTGGAGCCCGCGGTCGCGGTTTCCGCCGGCAGCGTCTCCGTCACCTCGAGGTCGAGGTCGGTCGCCTTCAGCGACAATTTGGCGTTCTCGGCGCGGACCAGCACGTTGCCGAGGATCGGAATCGTGTTGCGGCGCTCGACCACGCGGTGGACATGACCCAGCGACTTCAGGAGTTGCGCGCGTTCGACCGTAACCTTCATTGCACTACTCGCCCGATCCCCAAGGAAACACAACGTTGAGAAGGCCGGGCGGCGGGACGCGCACCACGGCACCGAAGACCCCGGAAAGCCGGATCATCCAGCCGATATGACCAAAGCCGTCAGGGTCGCGCAAGGTGGCTCGAATGGCCCCCGGATTCAAGGGATTGGGGGGGCAGTTCCGCGCGATTCCCACGATTTCCCTCCCAGACGAAAACCGCCGCCCCGGGCATGGCCGGGGCGGCGTGAGAACGGCAGGAGCGCCTTAGGCGTTTATTCCTGAAGCTGGCGCTTCAGCGACTCCACTTCCTCCGACAGCGCGTTGTCCTTGGAGACCAGGGCCTCGATCTTGCGCACGGCGTGCAGCACCGTGGTGTGGTCGCGCCCGCCGAAGCGGCGGCCGATCTCCGGGAGCGAGCGCAGGGTCAGCGTCTTGGCGAGATACATCGCCACCTGGCGCGGGCGGACCACGTTGGCGGTCCGGCGCGAGGAGAGGAGGTCGGAGCGGCTGACATTATACTGCCGCGCCACCACGCGCTGGATGTCCTCGATCTTGATCCGCTTCGGCTCCTGCGGCCGGATCAGGTCGCGCACCTCGTGCTCGGCCATTTCCAGCGTCACCGGCCGGTTGTTGAGTTTCGAGTGCGCGAGCAGGCGGTTGATCGCGCCTTCGAGGTCGCGGCCGTTATGGGTGATGGTGCGCGCAAGATAGTGCAGCACCTCCTCGGGCACCTCGAACGTCGCATGATGGGCGCGGGCGGCGGCGACGCGCGACTTGAGAATGCCGTGGCGCAGCTCCTCGCCGAGCGAGCCCATCTCGACCACGAGGCCGCCGGCAAGCCGCGAGCGCACGCGGTCATCGAGGCTTTCGAGATCGGACGGCGGTCGGTCGGCCGCGACCACGACCTGACGGCCGGCATCGATCAGCGCGTTCAGCGTGTGACAGAACTCGGCCTGGGTCGACTTGCCCTGCAGGAACTGGAGATCGTCGATGACCAGCACGTCGATGCCGCGCAGCGCTTCCTTGAAGGCCAGCGCGGTCTGCGTCTTCAGCGCGGCGACGAAGCCGTACATGAATTTTTCCGCCGTGAGATACAGCACCTTGCGCTCGTTGCCGGAATTGCCGGCCCAGGTCACCGCCTGGAGCAAATGCGTCTTGCCGAGCCCGACGCCGGCATGGATGTAGAGCGGGTTGAACATCACGGGGTCGCCGCGACGCCCCTCGGCAACCTGGCGCGCGGCGGCAAGCGCCAGCGTGTTGGAGCGGCCGACGACGAAGCTCGCGAAGGTCA
>NZ_JALBGZ010000766.1:0-2850 GCF_023006515.1 Bradyrhizobium sp. PRIMUS42 | reverse complement strand
CGGGACGCAAGGCCCCCGGCAGCGCATCGGGCAGGAAGAGCTGAAGCGACAGCGTGACGAGCAGCGCGGCCGCAAGCGCGCCGACGGCGGATGCGATCGAGCGCCAACGTTTCACGCGACCCTCGAGACGAATCACATTGCCATCGTCGACGATTGGCACTTGCGGCGTCCGGACGACCTCGGGATCGGGTGCGTGGATCTGCGGCATGAAGACCGGCGCGATATCAGCAATCGCATCGGACCCAGAGCGCATCGGCTCGGGCTGCCCTGCTTCGGTAGGCTGCGGCTGCGGTTGCGGTGGCTGCTCCGACGGCGCTTCTGGCGGCGCAGTTTCGATCGGCGGGATGGGTGGCGGCGCGATTTCGGCCAGAACAGGCGGCTGCTGCGCAAGCGCCGTGCGCGCGATCTCGGACCTGATGTTCTCCCACACGATCGGACGCGGCTCGACCGAACCGACCATCTGGTTGAGCGCGCCGAGCCGGAAGGCCCAGGCCTGCACGATCGCGGCGAATGCCTCGTCCACCGCCATCATGGTCTCGACCTGCGCGCGCTCATCGGCATCGAGGGTGCCGAGCGCATATTCCGCGGCGAGCGCGATATGGTCCTCCGTGTAAGCCATCAATTGCAGTCCAGAACCATCCTCATCATCAAGCCATCACAATCCCAGGCATTCCCGGATATCCAACATGCTGCGCCGGAGCCACGTCTTCACCGTGTTGACGGGAGCGGCGAATTTCTCCGCCAATTGCTCGCGGCTCCAGCCGTTGTAATAGGCGAGAAGCACGAGCCGCTGACGGTCCGGCTCGAGCCGGCCGACGCATTCCAAGAGCCGCTTCAACTCTTCGGTCATCTCCCGGCGCGCCAGCGGGTCGGGGCTGTCGGCCGCGACCTCCATCGCCTGAGGCTCTTCCTCGATGGAGACTTCCGACTTCTTGCGCACGATGTCGATCGCACGGTTGCGCGCGATCGAGGCCATCCACGTGATCGGCGACGACAACGCCGGATCGAACCGGCCGGCGCTGTTCCAGATCTTGACGTAGGTCTCCTGAATAACCTCCTCTGCGAGATCCTGTCGGCGCAAGATACGGAGCACGACGCCATAGAGTTTCGCGCGCGTGGCGGCGTAGAGGCGCTCGAACGCGCCCTGATCGCCCTTTGCCACCGCCTCAATCAACCCGACCAGCTCTGCTGGCGTCAGCATTCCGCCCCCCAAACAGGCCCTCGCGTTCCGCGCAAGCCCTGGCACCGCACCACCATAGCGCGCGGCAAAGCCGACCACCAAGGGGTGCGGTGCCACACTGTGGACAGCACATGCGAAAAACCCGGACCTTGCGGTCCGGGCCTGGCAAATTCCAAGGCGATCTGGCTGCTAGCGGCTCAGGCGACGGCGCCGATGCGGGCGCGCATCAGGCCGATGCTGTCGAGGTCGGCCTGCTCGCGGGCATTCTCTTCGGCGCGTTCGCGGGCCTGGTCGCGCTCGTCGAGCAGCTCGACCTTCTTCAGCTCCTCGAAGGCCTCGGCCAGCGCGGCCTTGGCTTCGTCGAGCTGGCCCTTGAGCTCGTCGGCCGAGCGGGTCAGGTTCTCGCGGCGCTGGATCGCAGCCTTGGCATAGGTCGGATAGGCAAAGTGCGAGGGATCGTTGATCCCGGCACGCTCCTGCTCGGTCGTGATCTCGCGCTCGAGATCGGTCGACATCCGCTGGAAGTCGGCGATCATGGTCTCGATCTGGGTGACCCGGCGGCGCTTTTCGTCGACCTGAAACTTCTTCAGGCGAATGAGGGTATCTCGTGACTTCATCGACTCGTACTCCCCAGAAGTCCCCCCGCTGCACGTGGGACGATACCGGTCACCCCACGGGCCCGATGGGGGCCCAGACCGGCTCTGCTACTCTGTGGGATGGGATGATGACGGGACAAAGTTAGCGTTCCGTTTCCAAATTGCCGAGGATTTGCGCCAACTGGCGGTAGCCGTCCGCCAGTGATGCATTTTCGTCCTTGCGCTGGCGCAGGAAGGCCTCCAGCGGCTCGTGCAGGCGGATCGCCTCGTCGACTTCGGGGCTGGAGCCGGCCCGGTAGGCGCCGAGACGGATCAATTCCTCCATGTCGGCATAGGTCGCCATCACCGCCCGCGCCTTCTGGATGACGGGCCAGAAGTGCGGATCGGCCGATTTCGGCATGGTGCGGGAGACGGATTTGAGGATGTTGATCGCGGGATAGCGGCCGCGCTCGGCGATCGAGCGCTGCATCACGATGTGGCCGTCCAGGATGCCGCGGACCGCATCCGCGATCGGTTCGTTATGGTCGTCGCCGTCGACCAGCACCGTGAAGATCGCGGTGATGGCGCCCTCGCCGAGACCCGGCCCGGCCCGCTCCAACAGTTTCGGCAGCTCGGTGAAGACGGTCGGCGTGTAGCCCTTGGCGGTCGGCGGCTCGCCGGCGGACAGGCCGATCTCGCGCTGGGCCATGGCAAAGCGCGTCACCGAGTCCATCAGGCAGAGTACGTCCTGGTCCTCGTCGCGAAAATATTCGGCGACCGCGAGCGTCAGATACGCCGCCTGGCGGCGCATCAGCGCCGGCTCGTCGGATGTCGCGACCACCACGACCGAACGCGCCAGGCCCTCCTCGCCGAGGTCGTCCTGCAAAAATTCCTGCACCTCGCGGCCGCGTTCGCCGATCAGCCCGATGACGCTGACCGCGGCATCGACGTTGCGCGCCAGCATCGACAGCAGCACCGATTTGCCGACGCCGGAGCCTGCAAAGATGCCCATGCGCTGGCCGCGGCAGCAGGTGAGAAAGGTGTTCATCGCGCGCACGCCGAGATCGAGCGGCGCGCCGACCCGCTTGCGCGAAT
>NZ_JALBGZ010000765.1:0-2850 GCF_023006515.1 Bradyrhizobium sp. PRIMUS42 | reverse complement strand
ATCGTAGCGGCCGGTCCAGAGCTGCTCGCCGGTCTCCGGCGCGATCAGCTCGGCGGTGACGCGGATCTTGGCGCCGGCGCGCCGCACCGAGCCCTGGATCAGATAGGTGGCGTCGATCTCGCGCGCGATCAGGCGCGTGCTGGTGTTCTTGCCCTTGAAGGCGAAGGTCGAGTTGCGGCTCAGCACGCGATAGAAAGATTGCAACGACAGCGCGTGGATCAGATCCTCGGTGAGGCCGTCGGAGAAATATTCGTCCTGGGCATCGCTGAGATTGGCGAAGGGCAGCACGCCGACGATCGCGGTGCGGTACTGTTGCGAGAGGGCGGATGCCTCCCTCAGCTCGGGTGCGAGCGCCGGTGCGCCCTCAGGCGTCCAGGTCCAGACCCCGACCGCATCCTTGATGTTCTTGAAGCGATGGTTGCCGGCATCGGTCAGCAGCGCGGTGAGATGCTTGCTCGCCTCGCGATAGGCCTTGGCCGAGATCGCGAAGCCGCCGGGGCTCGCCACCGATTCCAGGCGGACGGCAATGTTGACATCGTCACCGAATACTTCGTCCTCGTCGGCGATGACGTCGCCCATGTGGATGCCGAGCCGGAACTGCATGGCGCGGTCGGCCGGCAGATGGTGGTTACGCTCCGCCATCAGCGTCTGCATCGCGATCGCGGCCTCGGTGGCGCCGACGATTGAGGGGAACTCCAGCAGGAAGCCGTCGCCGGTGTTTTTGACGACGCGACCGCCGTGATTGAGGATAATGGGGTGGATCGCGCTGCGATGGGCCTTGAAGGCGGCATGGGTGCCGGCTTCGTCGCTGCCCATCATGCGCGAATAGCCGGCGACATCGGCGCAGACGATGGCGGCCAGACGTCTTTCCATATCCTCGGAGCTCCAAGGGAGGGCGGACCGGCCACGGCGTGGCAGTCGCCTCGAATCCCGCATTTCAAGAACCCTGCCTTTATAAAGCAGATGAGGCCGAGCGGAAGCATGATCCGCATTGCAAATTCGAGGTAAATCCCAAGCAATCCCGGCGGTGGACGGGGAGGGATGAACCGACTAAGCGGGTTTGCGACCGCCGCGGACGGCGGCAGGGGTACCTCGCATGCTGGGCATTCACGAAATCTGGCTCTTCATCCTGTCGGGGGTGCTGCTCAACATCACGCCGGGGCCCGATTCCGTCTACGTCATCGGCCGCAGCATGCAGATGGGCTGGCGGGGCGGTGCCGCTGCCGCCCTCGGCATCAGTTGCGGCTGTTTTGTTCATGTCGCGGCTGCGGCAATCGGCCTTTCGGCCCTGCTGATGGCCTCGTCGACTGCCTTCTCGATCCTGAAGCTGGTGGGCGCTGCCTATCTGGTCGTCACAGGGTTGCAGATGCTGTGGTCGCGCCCGGCGCTGGCGGCGGCGATCGACGAGCCGGTGCGGAGCTCGCTGCGGCGGGTCTTCCTCCAGGGCGTCTTCACCAATGCGCTCAATCCCAAGGTCGCGCTGTTCTTCCTGGCCTTCCTGCCGCAATTCGTCGCAGCCGATGCGCCGCATAAGCCGCTCGCCTTCCTGACGCTCGGCCTGATCTTCATCTGCACGGGGACGATGTGGTGCCTGGTGTTGGCGGCGTTTGCGGCGAAAGCCGCGCACCGGCTGCGCAAGTCGGAGGGCGCGATCGCCTGGGTCAACCGCGCGCTCGGCGGCCTCTTCATCTATCTCGGCATCCGCGTCGCCATGCTGGAGACGCGGTAAGTCATTCGAACGAATGATGGAAGCGGCGCGGGGGCTGCGTAGGGTGGATTAGCGAAGCGCAATCCACCATTGTTTGTTTCCGCGCAAAGCAAAGAGGTGGGTTACGCCTTCGGCTAACCCACCCTACGGTCTGTGTTTAACCAAACTCCTTCGCGAGCGCGCTGCCGGCGAGATAGAGGCCGAGCAAAATCATCGCGATCAGGAACCAGCGGCGGAACGCTTCGGCCGGCATCCGCGCCCGTACCGACTGGCCGATGAACATGCCGGCAAACGCCATGGCCATGCCCACGGCGCCCGGCACGGCATTGGCCGGCGTCAACAGGCCGACGGCGGTGAGGTTGAAGGCGAGCGCCAGCGTCGCCGTCGTGAAGAACACGCCGAGCGCCTGCACCAGCTCGTCCTTCTCCATGCCGATCGCCTGCATGAACGGCATCGACGGGATCACTTGCACCCCGGTCGAAGCTGAGATCACGCCGGTGACGACACCGACCACGCCGCCGACCCATTTCTCGTTCTGCGGGGAGACGCAGAACTGGAATTTGTTCAGACCGATCACGGCATAGATGATGAGCAGGGCGCCGAGCACAATCGTGCCGTAGCGCGCATGCGGGCCGGTCAGCGCGTCGGCATTGAGCCAGCAGCCGATCACGGTGCCGATCATCAGCGGCCACAGCCGCCGCAGGATGTCGCGCAAATACGGGCCGACGAAGGTCTGCCAGATGTTTGTGACGATGGCGGGCACGATCACGATGGCGATCGCGCGGCTCGGCGTCATGCTCACCGCGAGCAGCCCCATGGACACCGTCGGCAGGCCGAGCCCGACCACGCCCTTGACGAATCCGGCGAGCAGAAAGACGGCGGCGATGACGATGAGAAGCGGGTCGATCATGTCGGCACATTGACCGAAGCCGCGCGCCGGCACAATCTGGAGGTTACGGAGAGTACCTTCGTTCAGGACGAAGGCTGAGGAGAGACCTGCCATGCGCTTCGACCTCGTTGACCTCCAGCTCTTCATCGCGGTTGCCGACCAGCGCAGCATCACCCGCGGCGCGGAGCGCTCGCATCTGGCGCTTGCCTCGGCCAGCGCGCGCATCAAGGGGCTCGAGGACGCGCTCGGCGTC
>NZ_JALBGZ010000764.1:0-2850 GCF_023006515.1 Bradyrhizobium sp. PRIMUS42 | reverse complement strand
GAAGGAGAGACCCGCGGCATAGAGCGTCGCCGAGGCGACGCCGAACGCCATCAGCACGCCGCGTTCTGCGGCGCTGGTGTCTGCTGACGGCAGCCAGCCGAGCTGGCCGATGAGGATCAGGATTCCCGCACAGGACAGCGCGAGCAATGAGGCGAAGGCGGTGACGCGGCGCGAGGCCGACAGCGCCGCTTCGAGGGGAACCACGACCAGCCAGACCGCGGCGAATGATTCGATGCCGCCCGTGGTACCCGCGACGGCCATGATCAGGCCGGCGAGCGCCAGCGACGACAGCACATGCGCGCCTTCATAGCGGCCGGTGCGCGACAGGAACCAGGACAGCAGGATCGGCGCGATCAGCCATGCGAAAGCGGCGACCTCGATTGCGCTCGGCGCGCCGCGCATGGCGAGATAGACCGGGAATGCGGCAAAAGCCGCCAGGCTGCCGAGCAGCCGCGGCGCCATGAAGGCACGATGGCGCGCTCGCATCAGCGCATCGTAACGCGCGGAGGGATGCAGCAGTGCATCGAGACAATCGCGGATGATACTCAAAACTGTCACGGGTCTCGCGCTTCGGCTCATTCGTCGGAAGACGCGCCGGAACGCCTCCTTGTCGTTGAGCCACCGTGTCAGAGCGACCTTAAACGAGTGCTAAGGCGGCGCTGCGCGCGGCCGGACGCCGGGACATCGCGGGGCTTTTTAGACGATTTGCCGACGTCTTCAGTGAGGATGGTGAACACAGGGTTTCACCGTTCCCGCTCATGGTTTCGAATTGGTAGATGCGCATGCCGGCAGAATCACGGGCGCCGGCGTCAATCGAAAATTTACGACAACGTCGATCCCAAAGAATTTTGCGTAAATTTTCCGCGAATTAAGCTCAAGGCAATCACTTGCGATTTATCGAGAGTTGCTAGGTCCGACGTCCGCGGAGATCGCCGCGGGCGGGATCGAACGTACAGGTCGCAAGATGCGCTTTCTGCTTCGCATCACATTCTGGCTCGGGCTGGTGCTGGTGCTCCTGCCCAGGGACAAGACACCCGAATCGGAGAAGCTGCCGCAGATCGGCGCCGCCGACGCGGTGCAGGCTGCGACCGCGGCCGTCTCGGACATGACTCAATTCTGCAAGCGCCAGCCGGCGGCCTGCGAGGTCGGTGGACAGGCCGCGACCATCATCGGCCAGCGCGCCCAGGACGGCGCGCGCAAGATCTACCAGATCATCAACGACAAAAAAGAGCAGATCTCCAACGACAAGAACGACAAGAGCGAGAAGAACGAGAAGAAGGCCCCCGACCATACCGGCTCGATCGCGATGGCCGGCGAAGGCGATCTCGTCTCGAGCGAAGCGCCGCACGACACGCTGAGCCAGGACGACCTGGCACTGGAATGGCGCGGCCCGCAGCCGGCGAATTAGCGCCCAAACCCTATCGATTTCGGCCCCTCGCATCCCTATATTGGCGGGAAGCGGGAACACGGGCCAGCATGACCACGATCGACGAAATCAGGGATAATTTCGAGCTTCTGGACGAGTGGGACGACCGCTACCGGTACGTCATCGAGCTTGGCCGCACCCTGGAACCGATGCCGGAGGCGGAACATTCCGCCGAGAACAAGGTCAATGGCTGCGTCAGCCAGGTCTGGCTTCAGAAGCTGGTCGATCGCGGCAATGGCGCACCGATCCTGAAGTATCGCGGCGACAGCGACGCGCATATCGTGCGGGGGCTGGTCGCGATCGTGCTGTCGCTCTATTCGGGCCGCACGCCGCAGGAGATCCTCGATACCGATGCGATCGCCGTGTTCAACGAGTTCGGCTTTCGCGATCATCTGACGCCGCAGCGCTCCAACGGCCTGCGCTCGATGGTCGACCGCATCAAGACCGATGCGAAAGAGGCGCTGGCGGAAGCGTCGTAAAGAAGCTTCGTAGGGAGCTCCCGTAGGGTGGGCAAAGCGAAGCTTGCCCACCTTCTGAGTGTGGTCGAAAAAGACTCGTGGGCACGGCGCTTCGCGCCTTTGCCCACCCTACGAGGCCTCCCGATCGGCGGCCTTTCGCACTACCCGCTCTACTTCCCCTTCTTCCGCTGCTGCTGCCCGAGGCCCATCTGCTTCGCCAGTTGGGAGCGCGCCACCGCGTAGTTCGGCGCGACCATGGGATAGTCGGCCGGCAGGCCCCATTTCTCGCGGTATTGCTCCGGCGTCATGTTGTACTGCGTGCGTAGATGGCGCTTCAGCGACTTGAACCGCTTGCCGTCTTCGAGACAGACCAGATAATCGGGCGCGATCGACTTCTTCAGCGAGACCGCCGGCTTCGCCGGCTCGAGCGGCGCAGCCTCGGTGCGGCCCGACGACACCCGCACCAGGGCGCCGTGCACCTGGCTGATCAGGTTCGGAATATCCGCAGCCGGCGTCGGATTGTTGCTGAGATAGGCCGACACGATGCTCGCCGTCAGCTCGATGAAATTCTTAGCCCCGGCATCCGACATGGGCCCGCCCTCTCTCCACCTTGCGCCTCACGGGATAGACGACGCCGAACTATTCCGTGTCAACAATACGTTCGGCCGAAATACGACAACTGACGAGGATGAGCTGATGCAAGTGAGGAGTGGTGCTTTCCTTGGGCGCAGCTGCCTCAGCTCCGCTGGTCGAGATGGGCGCGCAGCTCGTCGATCGAGGCAAAGCGCATCATGCCCTCCGGCATCTGCGCTTCGATCGAGCCGTCGGAATAGAGCGAATAGGCCATACCATCGACGATTCCGGATTTGAGCACGGTCACGGGCGGCTGCTCGACAATTGCCGGCGTCGGCTCGGGTGCAGGCGGCGGAGCGGCCTCTGCGAAGGTCGATGGCGAGCGCGCCGGCG
>NZ_JALBGZ010000763.1:0-2852 GCF_023006515.1 Bradyrhizobium sp. PRIMUS42 | reverse complement strand
AGGCTCGCCAGTCCCGGAAGCGCGACGGCATGGCGCTCGTCGCCGGCAGCCGGTGCCACGCCCGGCGTCACCTCCGCGATCGCGCCTGCGGTGACAACCACCTGCACGTCATTGGCCCAGCCCGAGGGCAGGAGCGCGGAGGCGAAATGCAGTCGGGTCATGATTTACACGCCGGCTGGACAGAACCGGCTTACGATTATATGTCTAGACATATAAGTCAAGCATCCCACGAAGGGACCATTGCATGGCAGAGCGCTTCGACCGGATCTGGCACGATGCCCGGCTCGCCACGATGCGGGCGGATCGTCTCGGTCTCGGCGAGATCGAGCATGGCGTGATCGCTGCGCGCGGCGGCCGTATCATCTACGCCGGAGCAGAAGCAGATTTCCCGGCGGATGCGGGCGCGATCGAGCGGATCGACTGCGAGGGACGCTGGATCACACCCGGCCTCGTCGATTGCCATACCCACCTCGTGTATGGCGGCAATCGCGCGCATGAGTTCGAGCTGCGCCTGAAAGGTGCGAGCTACGAGGAAATCGCGCGCGCCGGCGGCGGCATCGTCTCCACGGTGGCGGCGACACGCAAGGCGAGCGAAGCAGATCTCGTCGCAAGCGCGCTGCCGCGGCTCGATGCGCTGATCGGTGAGGGTGCAACCACGGTCGAGATCAAATCCGGCTATGGCCTCGACACCGTGACCGAGATGCGGCAGCTCGCGGCGGCGCGCAGCCTCGGCCGTCAGCGGCCGGTGGCGATCCGCACCTCCTTCCTCGGCGCACATGCGTTGCCGGTGGAAGCCGATGGCGACAAGGATCGCTACATCGATCTCGTCTGCAACGAGATGCTGCCGGCCGTCGCGAAGGCCGGCCTTGCCGATGCCGTCGATGCCTTCATGGAGGGGATCGCGTTCTCGGCCGAGCAGACCGCAAGGGTTTTCGAGACCGCGAGAGGGCTTGGGCTGCCGGTCAAGCTCCACGCTGACCAGCTGTCGAACCTCGGCGGCGCCGCGCTTGCGGCAAAATTCTCGGCGCTGTCGGCCGATCATCTCGAGCATACCGACGAAGCCGGCGCCGCCGCGATGGCGAGGGCCGGCACCGTGGCCGTGCTATTGCCCGGTGCGTTCTACTTCATCCGCGAGACGCAGAAGCCGCCGATCGAGACGTTTCGCAGGCACGATGTCCATATGGCACTTGCGACCGATTGCAATCCCGGCAGCTCGCCGCTGACCTCGCTGCTGCTCGCGATGAACATGGGGGCGACGCTGTTCCGGATGAATGTGGCCGAGTGCCTTGCCGGCGTCACCCGTGAAGGCGCCCGGGCGCTCGGTGTGCTCGATGAAACCGGCACGCTGGAGGCCGGCAAATGGTGCGATCTCGCGGTCTGGGACATCGAGCGGCCCGCTGAACTGGTCTACCGCATCGGCTTTAATCCGCTGCAGCGGCGGGTGTGGAGGGGGCAGTGACGGAGCAGGGCGCAGCGATCGTCGTCAAGCCGGGAACGGTCAGCCTCGACGATCTCGCGCGCGTGCTCGCAGGACAAGCCGTCGTGCTCGATCCATCGTTCTGGCCGCGTGTCGAGGCGGCTGCCGAGATCGTCGCGAAGGCGGCGCGGGCTGACGCTCCCGTCTATGGGATCAACACGGGCTTCGGGAAGCTGGCGTCGAAGCGCATTCCGCCGGACCAGACCGCGCTGCTCCAGCGCAATCTCATCGTCTCGCATTGCTGCGGCGTCGGCCCCGCAACACCCGAGCCGATCGTTCGCCTGATGATGGCGCTGAAGATCGTCTCGCTTGGGCGCGGTGCCTCCGGCGTGCGCCGCGAGGTGATCGAGCAATTGCAGGGCATGCTGGCGCAGGGCGTCTATCCGCTGGTGCCTCAACAGGGCTCGGTCGGTGCCTCCGGCGATCTTGCGCCGCTGGCGCACATGACGGCGGTGATGATCGGCGAAGGACAGGCGATCGTCGATGGCAAGAACGTGTCCGGGAGCGAGGCGCTTGCCGCTGCAGGCCTCTCGCCGCTGACGCTCGGCCCCAAGGAAGGCCTCGCGCTGATCAACGGGACACAGTTCTCAACCGCCTACGCCATATCAGGCGTGCTGCGCGCGTTTCACCTGGCTCGCGCCGCGCTCGTCACCGGCGCGTTGTCGGTGGATGCGGCGATGGCCTCGACGGCGCCGTTCCGTCCCGAAATCCAGGCGTTGCGCGGCCATTCCGGACAGATCGCGGCTGCGGCAACCTTGATGGCGTTGCTCGACGGCAGCGACATCCGCCTGTCGCATCTCGACGGCGACGAACGCGTGCAGGATCCCTATTGCCTGCGCTGCCAGCCGCAGGTCGCGGGCGCGGCGCTCGATCTGATCACGCAGGCCGCGCGCACGCTGATCGTCGAGGCCAACGCGGTCACTGACAATCCGCTGGTGCTGGTCGAGAGCAGCGAGATCGTCTCCGGAGGTAATTTCCACGCCGAGCCGGTGGCGTTCGCCGCAGACGCCATCGCGCTCGCGCTATCGGAAATCGGCGCGATCAGCGAGCGGCGCATTGCGACGTTGGTCGATCCCGCGCTCAATTTCGGCCTGCCGCCGTTCCTCACGCCTGATCCCGGCATCAATTCCGGCTTCATGATCGCCGAGGTGACGGCGGCGGCGCTCTATGCCGAGAACAAGCAGCGCGCAGCTGCCTGTTCGATCGACTCGACGCCGACCAGCGCCAACCAGGAAGATCACGTCTCGATGGCGGCGCACGCCGCGCGGCGCCTGTCCGACATGGCCGACAATCTTGCCGCCATCCTCGGCATCGAGCTCCTGGTCGCGGCCCAAGGCATCACGCTCCGCGCGCCGCATGCGACGAGCGTGCCGCT
>NZ_JALBGZ010000762.1:0-2858 GCF_023006515.1 Bradyrhizobium sp. PRIMUS42 | reverse complement strand
GGCTGCAAGCAACGTTCCCGCCGCCGACCAGCCGGTCGCCGACAAGCTCAAGGACATCATCGGCGCCAAGACGTCGCGCTATTTCGACCGCAAGAACGAGCGCGCCGCGATCGAGAAGTTTTATGGCGCACGGGACTTCGCGCCGGTCTGGACGCAAGGCGGCAGCCTGACCGCTGCGGCCAAGGGCGTCGTCGCGCGGCTGAAGGACGCGGCCTCCGACGGCCTCAACCCTGCCGACTATGCGGTGCCGGATTTCGCCAGCGCCACCACGCCCGATGCGCTCGCCGATGCCGAGCTGAAGCTCACCGCCAGCATGTTCGACTATGCGCGCCAGGCCCAGAGCGGCCGCATGCATTGGTCACAGGTCAGCGGCGACATCCTCTATCCCGAGCATCCGGTCGACCCGAACGATGTGCTCGCCAAGGTCACGACCGCGACCGACGCCTCCACCGCGCTCGACAGCTACAACCCGCCGCACAAGCTCTACAAGGAGCTGAAGGCGAAGCTCGCGGAGCTTCGCGGTCAGGGCAACGGCCCGGTGATCGAGATCGCCGACGGTCCGGCGCTGAAATACACCCCGGCCGGCAAGAAGCAGGCCGAGATCGTCGTGGAAGATCCGCGCGTGCCGCAACTGCGCGCCAAGCTCGGCCTCGCCGAAAACGCGAACGACACCCGCTATGACGCGGCGGTCGCCGACGCCGTGCGCAAATTCCAGAGCGGTGCCGAGATGAAGGCGACCGGCATCCTCGACGACAAGACGGTCAAGGCGCTCAACACCCCGAAGCGCGACAAGCAGATCGACGTGGTGCTGGTCAACATGGAGCGCTGGCGCTGGCTGCCGCGCGACCTCGGCGCGCCCGCGCTGGGTGATGCCTATGTGATCCTCAACATTCCCGACTACACGCTGAAGGTGATGCAGCGCGGCCAGCAGGTCTGGACCACCCGCGTCGTCACCGGCAAGCCCGGCACGCATGCGACCCCGCTGCTCACCGAGACGATGAAGTACATCACGGTCAATCCGACCTGGAACGTGCCGCCGTCGATCGTCTACAACGAGTACCTGCCGGCGCTTCAGCAGGACCCGACCGTGCTCCAGCGCATGGGCCTCAAGCTCGAGCAGAACCGCGACGGCTCGGTGCACATCTCTCAGCCCCCCGGCGAAGCCAACGCGCTCGGTCGCATCCGCTTCAACTTCCCGAACAAGTTCCTGGTCTATCAGCACGACACGCCGGACAAGAACCTGTTCGCGAGGGAAGATCGCGCCTTCAGCCATGGCTGCATGCGCGTACAGAACCCCGATCAATACGCCTCGGTGTTGCTCAACATCGTCATGCCGAACGAGAAATACACGCCCGAGCGCGTGCGCAGCATGTACGGCAAGAGCGAGATCGACCTGAAATTCCCGACCCCGGTCCCGGTCAACATCACCTATCAGACCGCGTTCGTGGATGACGCCGGCAAGCTGCAATTCCGCAAGGACGTCTATGGCCGCGACGCGACCATGATCAACATCCTGAAGAACAACCGCGGCAAGGACCTCGAGGCCATCGTGGCACACTCGCAGCCGAGCTACTCGCGCCCGGCGACGACCCTGCCCTCAGGCGTGGCGGTGGCCAACAATGGTGGCGGCTTCGGCTCGTCCGGACCAAACTTCTTCGAGCGGTTGTTCGGAGGCGGAGCCCCGACCCCGCCGCCGGCCCCGGTCGGCCGCCGGCCCCAGCAGCAGCGGGTGTTCACCCGCTAAGCCCGATTCGGCGAATTCTTCAACGAAATCAGCGGCTCCGTCCCTTGGATGGGGCCGCTTAACGTTAACCATTGTCCACCTGGGCCCGGCCCGCGGGCGTTTTTTTGCCACAGTCAACCGGTTAGGTTTGTATTCTGACTTGGTTTGGGGGCGAAAAGGTCAACCTCGAATTAACCTTCTCGCTTTAATAAAGCGTTCATCCTCTTTCGCGCGCCAACGGGGTTGGCGGGAGAGTCCATTTTGAACGCTCGTCGACTGGGTGGGCTCATACGTGCTGACTGGTCTCGCACGCAAATTCGCTGTGCTGTCGTTGTCCCATGCGGGAGTGAAGGCCGGATCCAGGATCGGCCTTGCTGCCGCACTGCTGCTTGCTGCCGCAGGTTCGGTTCATAACGCCGCCGCGCTGAACGAGACCAAGACGCTCTCGTTCCACCACACCCATTCCGGCGAAGACCTCACCGTCACCTTCAAGCGCGACGGCCGCTATGACGAAGCCGCGCTGAAGCAGCTCAACCACTTCCTGCGCGACTGGCGCACCCAGGACGAGACGGTCATGGATCGTCGCCTCTTCGACATCCTTTGGGAAGTCTACCGCGACGTCGACGGCAAGCAGCCGATTCAGATCATCTCCTCCTACCGCTCCCCCGCCACCAACGCCATGCTCCGCCGCCGCTCCTCCGGTGTGGCGCGCTTCAGCCAGCACATGCTGGGACATGCGATGGACTTCTACATTCCGGGCGTGCCGCTGGAGCAGATCCGCTTCGCCGGCCTGCGCCTCCAGCGCGGTGGCGTCGGCTTCTATCCGACCTCGGGCTCGCCCTTCGTGCATCTGGACACCGGCAGCATCCGGCACTGGCCGCGCATGACGCATGACCAGCTCGCCCGGGTGTTCCCGGATGGCCGCACCGTCCATGTCCCGACCGACGGCACGCCGCTGAAGGGTTACGAGCTCGCCAAGGCCGAGATCGAGCGACGCGGCAGCGGCGACGATTCCGGCAGCAAGCCGAATTTCTTTGCCGCACTGTTCAAGGGCAAGTCGGCAGCTCCGGCCAGCAGCAGCGACGAGGATGACGAGGGCGCGCCCGCCCCGGCCGCGAAGCCGGCGGCCCCGACC
>NZ_JALBGZ010000761.1:0-2863 GCF_023006515.1 Bradyrhizobium sp. PRIMUS42 | reverse complement strand
GACGAATGGCTTCAACGCAGGTTGGACGGTGGTCAAGAGGCCCAACCCCTCGCGGAATGATCCGCTACTCAAAGCCGCGAGAAGATCTTCGTCGGCTTTGCTTCGAACATTTATTGTTTTTCCTTCGAAGGCAATTCCGTTCTTGCCGACGGTCACGCCAAGAAAAATCGGCGCGCCAACGATGGCGGCACTCGATCCATCTTGGGCCGTTGTTGTCAGCGCGAACTGCATCTCCTCCTGCTCACCTTCCGCCTGGTTTTTCCCAGTGAACTCGCACAAAATTTCATGTGTTCCCCGTCCCGGGTAGTTTTGGACCCAGAAGCGCTCAAGGCTGATTTTGACGCGAGATTCCTTCAAATTCGGGTCAGGTGGAAGCGTGTAGGCGTTTTCGACTGTAGCAAGGCGGACCGAAGGTTTCGGTGGGATAAAGCCAACTAGGACCCCGGTTTGCCCCCAAACTTCGGAGCCGAAGTTCAGGCCAAATGCCTGCCCCGTCCCGCCTGGGGGCTGAAGCTTGTCTGCGGCTTCGTCGTCTCCGATTTCCCGAAGATATTCGAGTACTGAGGCGGGACTTTGCGCGCCAAGACAGTCGTTCGCCGATGATGCCATATCAGGTTCTCACTCGTGTTCGCGGCCGCGCCGGGACTTCGACACGTTTCAAGCGTACGCGGGCGGCAACGTCCGCGTTGAGGTCTTGTCGAACGGGTTGCGCCATCTCCAAGGTGACCGCCAACGCATAAGGCACCTTCTCCTTGGCAAAGGCCGCCAGATCGACGCGCGCCTGAACGCCGACGATGATCTCTCCCGTGCCTGCAGCTCTGATGAGCTTTTTGCCTTGAAAAGCCAGATGTTGGAGCGTGCCGCGACGTGTCGCCGTTGCGACTGGCCCTGTAGGAATTTTCGATCCGTTGGCGTCCGTGATGCCCTCTAGCCCGTCCCAGAACTTCCGCTTTCCCTTCGCGTCAACCAATTCGACCATCACGCCGCGATAGCGGTTTGTGATGGGATCAATGGGGCTGCTCCAGGCCAGCGTCATCGTGATCCGTCTGATTTCGCGATTGGCGATCATCGCGCGTGGGATCGGCAGCTTGTACTGGTGGGACTCGTCGCGGCCGATGAGATCATCGGCCAGCAGGGTGATGCGATTGCCTCCGGCTGTTACGATGCGGTCGTAGTCCGCCCGACCGTACCCGATTGCCCGGGAAACAGCCTCCCTCTTCTTCTGCCAATGGCCGGGATAGAGTCCATGAAGAAGCTCGCCGGTCTGGCCCCAGTGGCAGCCGTGTGCAACGAGGGCCTTGAGCACGACGGCGCGGGTTTGGCTATCGACCCAACTCTGGTTAACTTCCTCAAAGAGGTCTTCGGCTACGCCTGCCATCCTGATGGCAGCGCGCGTGACGAGCGCGGCGGCGTTACTTGTACCGGTCGAACGACCCGTTCGGTCGTCGCGAAGGCCAGCCGGATCGGGTACCGCAGCCAACTGCCCGACATCTTGATGCTCGAACGCCCAAGCGGACATTGCGCCGTTTTTCAGGTTCACGCGGACGAGTTGCCGACCGCCGGCCTCCACCAGGTCAGGCTTGATCGCGCGGTTGATGCCGAGGCCTACGGAAGAACTGAGGTTCGGAACGCCTGAGACCTTGTCATATGGCTCGGCGAGACCCGGCGGGCACGCGCCTGCCTGGTCGTCATGGACGGCGCCGACGGTGAGGCTGTTCATGGATTCAGCCGGGCTGAGAATGACCCTCTTGCCCTTCGCGTTCTCGACGCATCGCAGGATCGCAACCTGCCGTTCGATCGGATCGGCATTTTGAAAGGCTGCGACGTCCGCATAGGTGTCGACGGCGAACGGCTCGTAACAATTGCCTGCACTCACGACGAAGAGGAGCCTGTATTCATGGCTTAGATAGTCGAGAAGCTTGGCCCAATAGGTCGGCTTTCGCGCGTACGGCGCCTCGCGGTCGCAGATCGAGTGGTTGATGATGACGACGCCTTCGCCCTGCGCAGACTTACCGTCGATCCCCTCCATTAGCGCCGTCACCGCCCGGTAGACCATCTTGATGGGCAAGACGCCGGGCGGAGTGCATTCGACCGTCATGTTCTGCGGAGCCGCCAGTATTGGGACAACCTTCAAGGGACGGTCGATTGCCCCTCCCGGAAGTCCGAGATCGCCATGTACGATCAAAGATGCCATGGACGTGCCGTGTCGTCTGCGTGCGACCGGCACGCTGGCTGCGGCGACATCCACCTCCTGAACATCCAACCTGCCGGACAGATGGACGTGGTTCTCCACGGGGTACCCGTCGAGGAGTGCGGCGACGGCCGGTTTATGTCGAGCCACGGCCCCTGCAATTTCGTCCGACGAAAGCGTGACGTCGCCGTCCATGGTGGTCGCTTCGTAGAAGGATTGCGGCCGAACCCTCATGACACCATCCGCCTCAGCAATCGGGCCGGCAACTGAGCTGAGCATCTCTGCCTGGGCGATCGGAATCTCCACGAGAGCGGCCTGATAGTGGATCGGTTCGATAGTGGCGAAGTCCAGTAACTTGCCGTCGATGACCTTGAGCAACGCCTCGACATAGGTTTGAGCGTTCGCGCGGAGCTTGGGGTCCGAGCGATACCAAAGATCGAGTTCTAACCGGATCGGCTTGTCCGGCTGCTGTCGCACCATTCGCTCGACGTATCGATCGAGCGCCGGATCGACGCGGTCCTTTGCGGACCATGGGCGAACATCGCTGAGATACTTGAAAAGATCCCACCATTCGCCATCGGGGCCGGAAGGCTTTGGCTCTCGGCCGGTGAAGCGTTTCCAGAGCGCGACGATCTTCTGCAGGCCGTTGATCGACGGCATTGTGACATAGAG
>NZ_JALBGZ010000760.1:0-2864 GCF_023006515.1 Bradyrhizobium sp. PRIMUS42 | reverse complement strand
CAGCGCCTTGGACAGGCTCGGCCAGGACAGGCCGACCCGCACCGTGGCATCGGCGAAATGCCTGGCGAGCAGGCGCGCGGTGCCGAGCGCCCTGTCCTGTTCCTGCGGGTGTTGCAGGATCAGCAGCGACAATCGGTTTTCAATCGGGGTGACGCTGTCGCAGATGCACAACGGCATCGGCTTCTGGCAATGCGGGCATTCGGGGATCGGCTCGGCAGCAGCCGTGTCTTGCGGGTTCGACATGGGCGCCGCTATACGCTTGATGCGGCCCTTCAACAACCTATTCCGCGGGCGCAGCCAGCGGGCGCCGCGCGGACCGCCGCCGCAGGCGGTCGATCAGCAGGTAGATCACGGGCGTGGTGTAGAGCGTCAGGATCTGCGAGACGAACAGGCCGCCGATGATGGTGATGCCGAGCGGACGGCGCAGCTCCGTGCCGGGGCCGGTCGCCACCACGAGCGGAATGCCGGCGAACAGCGCCGCCATGGTCGTCATCAGGATCGGGCGGAAGCGCGCCTGGCAGGCCTCGAAGATCGCCTCCGCCGAGGACAGGCCGCGCTGGCGTTCGGCGTCGAGCGCAAAATCGACCATCATGATGCCGTTCTTCTTGACGATGCCGATCAAGAGGATGATGCCGACGAAGGCGATCACGGTCAGCGGCGTGTTGGTGAGCTGCAGGGCGAGCAGCGCCCCTAACCCGGCCGAGGGCAGCGTCGAGATGATCGTGAGCGGATGGGCGAGGCTCTCATAGAGCACCCCGAGCACGATATACATCGCCACCAGCGCGCCGAGGATCAGAAGCGGCTGACGGCCGCTGGTCTTGGCGAAGTCTCCGGCATTGCCGTCGAAGCTGCCGCGGATGCCCTCGGGCATGTGCAGCTCCTCAACCGCCTGCTGGATGTTTTGCGTCGCCGCCTGAAGCTGCACGTCCGGCAGCAGGTTGAACGACACCGTCGTCGAGGGGAACGACTGCGAGTGATAGACCGCGAGCGCGGCGAGGCCGCGCGTCGCGTGCACGACGGCCGACAGCGGCACCTGCGCATTGCCTGCGCCCGCGACGAAGATGCGTTCGAGGTTGGAGGGATCGACCTGGAATTTCGGATCGATCTCCAGCACGGTCATGTACTGGTTGCGCTGGGTGTAGATGATCGAGATTTGCCGCTGCGAGAAGGCATTGTTCAGCGCGTTGTCGATGTCCTGAACCCTGACGCCGAGCGCCGAGGCCTTCTGGCGGTCGATCGACAAGGTCAGTTGAAGCCCGCCGGGGTCGCGATCGCTGGAGATGTCGGTGATCCCCTCGACGCTCTCCATGCGCTTGGCGACGATCGGCGCCCACTTCTGCAGCAGACTGAGGTCGGTGCTAGTCAGCGTGTACTGGTAGTCGGAATCGCTCTGCCGCCCGCCGGCACGGACGTCCTGGGCGGCGAACATGAAGAGGCGGATGCCGGGCACGGGGTACAACGCGCGCCTGAGCCGGTCGATCACGACCTGGGTCGAAACGTGTTCGCGCTCCTCCGGCGGCTTCAGGCTGATGAACATGGTGCCGCGGTTCGAGGTCGCTCCCCCCGGCCCGCCTCCGCTGCCAACCGTTGAGCCGATGCCCGCCACAGCCGGATCCTGCATCACGATGTCGGCGAGCCGCTGCTGGAGGCTAAGCATCGACTGGAACGAGATATCCGCCGAGGCGCGCGTCGCCCCGATGACGAAGCCGGAATCATCGGTCGGAAAATAGCCCTTGGGGACCTTGATGTAGAGCGTCACGGTGAGGCCGATGGTGGCGAAGAACACCAGCAGTGTCGCCAGCGGGTAGTCCAGCACGGTGCGCAAGGTTCGGCTGTAGAAGGCGATAATGCGCGACAGCGAGCCCTCGATCAGCCGATCGAACAGGGTCGCCGTGCCGGACGTGGTCTGGCGGATGTAATGGGCGCAGATCATCGGCGTCACCGTGAGCGACACCAGCGTCGAGACCAGGATGGCGAAGGTCAGCGTCAGCGAGAATTCACGCAGCAGGCGGCCGACGATTCCGTCCATGAAGATCAGCGGCGTGAACGCCGCGATCAACGACAGGCTGATCGAGACCACGGTGAAGCCGATCTGCTTGGCGCCCTCCAGCGCCGCCTGGAACGGCCGCATGCCGTGTTCGAGATTGCGGAACATGTTCTCGATCATGACGATGGCGTCGTCGACCACGAAGCCGACGGAGATGGCGAGCGCCATCAGCGACAGATTGTCGATCGAGAAGCCCGCGACCCACATCCCGGCGCAGGTACCGGCCAGCGCCAGCGGGACCGAGATGCCGGCCGCGATCGTCGGCGTCAGCCGCCGCAGGAACACGAACACGACGACCATCACGAGGATGGCGGTTGCCAGCAGCGTCCACTGCATGTCCAGGACGCTGGCGCGGATCGTGCTGGTGCGATCGACCAGGGTGGAAATGTCCACGCCGGCCGGGATCCATTGCTTCAGCTCGGGGATCAGCGCCTTCACGCGGTCGACGGTGTCGATGACGTTGGCATCGCCCTGCTTGGTGATCTGGATCAGCACCGCCGGCTGCTTGTTGAACCAGGCGATCGAGCGGGCGTTGCGGACCGAGTCCTCGATGTCGGCGACGTCGGAGAGCCGGACGAAATTGCCGTTGGAGCTCTTGATGACGATGTCGCGGAACTCTTTCGCCGTGCGCATCTGCTTGTTCAGCGACAGCGTCTCGCTCTGGCGCTCGCCGTTGAAGATGCCGACGGGACCAAGCGGATTGGCGTTGACGATTGCGGTCCGCACGTCGTCGGTGGCGATGCCGGCGTTCGACAGCGCAACGGGATTGAGCTGCACCCGCACGGCCGGCTGGTCGGCGCCGCTGACCGTCACGTCG
>NZ_JALBGZ010000075.1:0-14744 GCF_023006515.1 Bradyrhizobium sp. PRIMUS42 | reverse complement strand
CGGGGCAGGGTCAGCCTGCGCGGCGCGTTGATCTCCGGCCTGAAGCCGCACACCATTGCCCGCGCCGGCCTCGGCTTCGTTCCGGAGGATCGCCAGATCTTTCCGGAGCATACGGTCGAGGACAACCTCGTCATCGGGAAGAAGAAGGGGCCCGAGGGCCAGGACGAATGGCCGATCAAGCGCATCTATGACGTCTTTCCGCTTCTTGAGCCGCTGCGTCATCGCATTGCCGGGCGTCTGTCGGGCGGCGAGCAACAGATGCTAGCGATCGCGAGAACGCTGATGGGTAATCCTGCGCTGCTACTGCTGGACGAGCCGAGTGAGGGACTCGCGCCGATCATCGTGCAGCGGATCGGCGAGCTGTTGCGGCAACTCCGGAGCATCGGATCGACCGTGCTGATCGCCGAGCAGAACATGCATTTCTGCCTCGGCCTTGCGAGCCACGCCACGGTCATCGACAAGGGCCAGATCGTCTACGCCGCCGGAATCGACGAGCTGAAGGCCAATGATGCCATCCGGCGGCGTTATCTGGCCCTGTAGCCCGGGCGCCGGTGTCCAAATAGGCCGGAAGAAGAAAACCATTGTCCTGGGGGTATCCGCCGGAAGGACTTTCCCCTCCGGAGGGCAAAAACGCCAATCGCTTCCATTGCCGTTTGGGCCCGAAACGACGACATTCCCATCAGAATTTGATGGATTGGCTACGGTCATGGAACGCACTGGATTTGAACCCTTCGGCGAGCAGCTGGTGTCCGCAACGGACGTCCAGCCGAAATCGCGCGCGTCGAAGCTCCTGCTGCGGGCCGGCACCACGCTGTTCTGGTCGCTGGTCGCGGGCATCGTGCTCGCCCGTGCGGCCTTCTTCGAGCCGGGCATCTATGACGGCTTCAGTCGGGTGGCCTCGCTCGCCAAGAGCCTGATCTTCTAAGGCTCGCCTGGACGGTTTATTCCGGGCTGAGGAGACGACTTCCCTCGGCCCTGATATGCCGAAAACTTATTCCCCAATCGGACGCCGCTGCGTATAAATCCTTCTCCTCGGGGAGAGATTTGTGTCGCAGAATCAAGCATCCAGCCAGGCCGATTCCAAGCCGACTGCCATTAGCCGCGTCGTCGCGCTGATTCCCGGAATTCTCCTCTGTATAGCCGTCGCCGGAGTCTCGGCCCTGCTGGAGCGGGCCGAATTGGGCGTTTTCGAGCATCCCTATGTCGAGGCGCTGGTGATGGCGATCCTGCTCGGCATGGTGCTCCGCAGCTTCTGGAAGCCCGCGCCACGCTGGCAGGCCGGGATTGCTTTCAGCGCCAAGCAGCTCCTCGAAGTCGCCGTCATGCTGCTGGGAGCCTCGATCAGCTTCGCCGCCATCGCAGCCTCGGGGATCGCGCTGCTGGCATCGATCGCCGCCGTCGTCGTGATCGCGCTCTGCGTCTCCTTCGGCCTCAGCCGTCTGCTGGGCCTGTCGACCCGACTGTCGATCCTGATCGCCTGCGGCAACTCGATCTGCGGCAATTCCGCAATCGCCGCCGTGGCGCCGATCATCGGCGCCAACAATGACGAGATCGCATCCTCGATCTCCTTTACTGCGATCCTCGGCGTGATGATGGTGCTGGGCCTGCCGCTGCTGATCCCGCTGTTGCAATTGTCCGCCACGCAATATGGCATCCTCGCAGGCCTGACCGTCTACGCCGTGCCGCAGGTGCTGGCCGCGACGGTCCCGGCGGGGCTCGTCTCGACGCAGATCGGCACGCTGGTCAAGCTGATGCGCGTCCTGATGCTGGGGCCGGTCGTCGTCGGCCTGTCCCTCGTCGCCTCACGCTGGCAGAGCGACGCCAAGAAGACCAATGTCGGCTTCTTCCGCCTGGTCCCCTGGTTCATCCTCGGCTTCCTCGCGCTCGCGACTCTGCGGTCATTGGAGATCGTGCCGGCCACGGTGGTCGGGCCGGTGACGAAGATCACCGGCTTTCTCACGGTGGTGTCTATGGCCGCGCTCGGCCTCGGCGTCGACGTGCGCGTGCTCGCCAATGTCGGAGGCCGGGTGACGGCCGCGGTCACGCTGTCGCTGCTGCTGCTGCTGGGGATCAGCATCGCGCTGGTGCAGTGGTTCAAGTGAACAGAACAAGACTGCCGTAGGGTGGGCAAAGGCGCGAAGCGCCGTGCCCAACTTCCAGTTCAGCGTGCGACCAAGTTGGTGGGCACGCTTCGCTTTGCCCACCCTACGAGACCGTCATCGCCGTCAGCGGGGCAAGGTAAATCAGATCACATCTGCCAGCGAATGGCCGTTCAGCTCGATGCCCAGCCCCTGCATGCCCATGTCGTTGATCTCGCCGCCCATCGCCTTCAGGCTTTCCTCGCGGATCAGCGACATCAGTCCGCGGCGCAGCGCCAGGAATTCCGACGACATCATCATCGATTGCTGCCGCGGCCGCTCCAGGGGAATCGGGATCTCCGCCTTGATCGAGCCGGGACGCGCGGTCATGCAGTAGACGCGATCGGAGAGGAAGATCGCCTCGTCGATGTCGTGGGTGACGAACAGCACCGAGATCTTCAGCCGCTGCCACATGTTGGTGAGGATCTGCTGCATGATGACGCGCGTCTGCGCATCGAGCGCACCGAACGGCTCGTCCAGCAGCAGCACTTTCGGTCCGGTCGCGAGCGCGCGGACGATGCCGACGCGCTGCTTCATGCCGCCGGAGAGCCTTTCCGGATAGTGCTTCTCGAACGCCTCGAGACCCGCGAGCCCGAGCAGCGTACGCGCGGCGCGTTCACGCTGGGAGCGCGGCATGCCGCGCATCTTCAGGCCGAACTCGACGTTCTCCCGCACCGTCTTCCAGGGAAACAGCGAATATTGCTGGAACACCATGCCGCGTTCGGCGCTGGGGCCGTTCACACGCTCGCCGTCGACAGTTACGATTCCCGTGGTCGGCTTGAGGAAGCCCGCGACCGCATTGAGCAGGGTCGACTTTCCGCAGCCGGACGGCCCGACGATCGAGACGAATTCGCCGGGCTTCACATGGATCTGCGTGTCGCTTACGGCCTGCACCGCTCCCTCGATAGTCTCGTAGGCGAGGGAGAAGTTCTTGACCTCGATATGGCCCTTCGGGGGACTCGCAATCATCTCGCTCATGACGATCTCCACGGCATCACCAATTGTCCCGCGCCTCTGATCAGCAGGCTCGACCCCAGGCCGAGCACGCCGATCGCGATCATGCCGAGCGCGATGTCGGCATACTGGACCAGCGAATAGGCTTCCCAGGTGAAATAGCCGATGCCGTACTGCCCGGAGATCATCTCGGCCGCGATTAGCGAGACCCAGGCAACGCCCATGCCGACGGTGAGGCCGGTGAAGATGTGCGGCAGAGATGCCGGAAAATACACCTCGCGGAAGATCGAGCGTTCCCGCGCGCCGAGACATTGCGCGGCGCGCACCAGCACGGGATCGACCAGCGACATGCCATGCAGCGTGTTGACGAGGATCGGGAAGAACGAGCCGAGGAAGGTGATGTAGACGATGCTCTGCTCGTTGGTCGGCCACAGCATGATCGCCATCGGCACCCAGGCGATCGCCGGAATCGGCCGCAGCACCTCCGCCACCGGGAAGATCACCTCGTGCACCAGCTTGAAGCGGCCCATGATCAGGCCGAGCGGCACGCCGACGATCGCAGCGAGCGAGAATCCGATGAAGATGCGCCGGCAGCTCAGCACGATGTGCATCAGGAATTTGGGATCGTGGATCGCCTTGGTGAAGCTGGCATAGACGGCGAGCGGCGACGGCACGTTGGTGAAGCGCACGAAGAACACGACGCGATAGGTCGTGAGCAGGTGCCAGACCAGCAGGAAGGCGAGCAGCGAAATCACGCCGATCGCGGTCGCGCGCAGGCCTGCCCGATGGAGCCGGTACCAGCGTAGCGCGAGTGCGCCGAAGGAAGGCGGCGTCGTGGGCGGGGTGATGACGGCGGGCGCAGGGCCCGCCTCTGCAATGGCTGTTGCCGGCATGCTGTCCTCGGGATGTCGGACGAGGGCGGGACTGCTCACGTCTTGCCTCCGCCGACGGCGGCCTTCACCGCGTCCTCGAAGCCGAGCACCTTGCCGCTGACTTTGGCGGCGTAGGCTTCGGCGTCCTTCTTGAGCAGGAACGGGGCGACGTCGCCATTGCCGACGGCGAAGAAGGCCTGGTCGGCGAACAGTTTGATGCCGCGCGTGGTGTCGAAGACATAGGCGACGTTGATCTTCTTGCCCTTGGCCTTGTAGTCGGCGTACGCACCGAGGGTGCACGCGGCGGACGAGAAAGGCATGATGCCGGCATCGTCGACCCAGACCTCCCCGGCCTTGCGCGGATCGGCGATCGGCTTCTTGCAGAAGGCATCCTCGCCGGAGATCTCGTAGTTCTTGGTGCTCGCAAGCTGGGCGTCGTAGTCGAGGTTCATCTCGGCATAGGCCTTGCGGATGTAGCTGTCGTCGACCCATTTCTTCGGATCGAATTCCTTCATGCGACCGAGGTTCTGCAATACCTTGACGTCGGCCGTGGCGGCATCGATCAGAGCGGGCTTGATCGTGGGATCAGTGGTCATGTTGCCGCTGGGCCCCAGGAAGATGTAGACCACTTCCTTGTTGATGCCGGTCCACTCCTGGATTTTCTCGGCGGCGAGCTTGGGATCGTCGCGCAGCCACTGGTTGGCGGCGATCACCGCCTTGAAATAGGCGACGACGACTTCCGGATATTTCTCCGCGAAATCGGTGCGGACCACGATGCCGTGAAAGGTCGGCAAGTTAGTCTCGACGCCGTCAAAGATCTTTCGCGCGAAGCCGCGGAAGGGCAGGAGTTCGGCGAAAGGGACGAAGTCGGCATGCGCGTCGATCTTCTTCTCCTGCAGGTTGGTCGAGCCGACCTCGGGGCTCTGGCTGACGAGCTGGAAGAAATCGGAGGTGTAGCCGCGGTCCTGCATCGCCTTCAGCACCATGCCATGGGCGGCGGAGCCGAAGGGCACGCTGACCAGCTTGCCCTTGAGATCGGCGAGATCGTAGTAGGGCGAATCCTTGTGAACGACGAGGCCGTTGCCGGAGCCGGACAGGCTGTAGGCGGCGATGCCGATCAGCCGGCTCTTGCTCTCCGGATTGCTCTCGAAGGTGAAGCCGTTCACGATCAGCGGGTAGTCGCCCATCATGCCGATCTGCAGCTTGTTCGCCATCATCGCATTGGTGACGGGCGGACCTGAGGTGAAGTTCTGCCACTCCAGCTCGAACTTGATGTTGGCGTATTTGCCATCCTTCGGCAGGTATTTTTCGAGGAGGCGCAGCTGGCGGATGACGACGCCGGCAGTCACGGTGTTGGTCGTGGTGTCCTGCGTTCCGATGCCGAGCGTGACGGTTTCCGCGGAGGCCGGCTGCGCGATCAGAAGCGCCAGCGACGTCACCGACATCGCGATCGAGAGCGTGGGAAGATGGCGGACCATTCTCATCCTCATTCAGTTGGATGTGCTGTGGTTGCCATGATTGGGTGAGGGCCCGGACAGGGCAAATCCGGAATGACCGCCGCAGTCGATTAGTTGCCGGGAAAAGCTGATTGCATACTCCTTGGGCAGTCCTGCACTATAAAGCCGCTTGCCTGTGCACCGGTGCGGGTCGCACATTCGGCTAGTCAGATGCGTGTCCACGCATCTCCTCCAGCACATCGGTCCGGCAGACCACGATCTGCGACCGCTTGGTCAGCACGATTCCCTTCTCCTGCATGCGCTTCAGGCTGATCGTGACCCATTGCCGTGTGGCCCCGACCATGTGGGCGATGTCGGCATGGGTGAAGGCGGCGGCGATCACGCGCCCGTCGGCGTCCTCGACGCCGTAGAGCTCGACGAGATGTAGCAAGAGATGCGCGAGGCGCTGCGTGATCGAGCGCGTTCCCAGCATCTGGGCCAGCGCCGAATAGCATTTGCCCTTGAAGGTCAGGCCTTCGATGAGGCCGATCGCAAGGTTCGGAATCTCGGCGGCAAGGATGCGCAGCTCCTTCCCGGGCAGGTGCACCACGCTGCAATTGCTGGATGCGACGCCGGACCATTGATGCACGGTGCCTTCGAACACTTCGGGCCCACCGACGAAATTGCCGACATGCCAATAGGCCAGCGTGATCTCGCGCCCGAGCGGAGAGGTGTAGAAGACCCGGATCCGGCCGCTCTCGATCAGCCAAATACCGTCATGTTTGCCGCCCTGGCTGAACAGAGTCTGGCCGCGGTTGAGCACCTTTCGGCGGCCCTGCTTCAGCACCAGCTCCCGTTCCCGCGGCGAGAGCTTGTCCATCAGCGGCGGCGGTCCGCCGATCCATTGCTGGTTCTCGGTGAGGAGCAGCGAGGAACTGCCGGTAGGCCGGACTGCTGCGGGAACAGTCCCGCGAACCACATTCGCCGCCTGCAACATCATCTGCCTCCGGAACGTTCAAATCGTTCTAAAGAGGAGCAATGTCCGTGCCAGATGACCGCTCTGCGTCATTCCGGGATGCGCGCAGAGCGCGCAGGCCCGGAATCCATAACCACGAACGGGGGGTATGGATTCCGGGCTCGCCCTTCGGGCGCCCCGGAATGACGAGCTGTGTGTGAGCGCGGTTTACCGCCCCGCCAGGCTCAGCAGATACGGCTTCGGATAAATCCCGCGGTCATGCCCGTCCGAAAACGCGATGTTCAGCCCGTAGCCGAGATCGCCTATCTCGGTGATCGCGATCCCCGGAAACGCTTCCGGGAAGCGGCCGTCGAAACGGGCGCGGGTGCAATGGGCGCATTTGCAGGAGAGGCGGAGTGTTTCGGCGGGGACGCTGAGTGCATCGTCCTGTGTCGTGCGGACGAGGAGCGCGGCGAGATCGGCGCTTGCTTCATAGTCGGCCACGGTCGGTGCCACTGGGGTCATGCTCATGACGAACCTCCGGCTCTTTTCTACGTCGGCGCGGGACAGCATGAATAGCAACTAATTGCCGGCGCGGATGCATGTGACGGCGGCCGTCTGCCCCGCTTCAATCATTGCCTGCGAAATGTGAAACTAATCGACCGGAAATCTCACTTCCGAATTGCCGGTCTCTCCTCTCTCCGAAACCTTGGGCGCCATCGATGGCCAAGGAGAGACCATGAGCGCATTTCAGAAGGAAACGGTTCTGTCGGTCAGGCACTGGACCGAATCCCTGTTCAGCTTCACTGCCACGCGTGATCCCGGGTTCCGTTTCCAGAATGGCCAGTTCGCGATGATCGGGCTCGAGGTCGAAGGCAAGCCGTTGATGCGGGCCTATAGCATGGCCAGCGCCAATCACGAGGAGGCGCTCGAATTTTTCTCGATCAAGGTGCAGGACGGCCCGCTGACCTCGCGCCTGCAGAAGATCAGGGAGGGCGACATCATCCTGGTCGGCCGCAAGGCGACGGGTACGCTGATCACCGGTAATCTCATTCCGGGAAAACGCCTGTTGCTGCTCTCGACCGGAACGGGACTTGCGCCCTTCGCCAGCCTGATCAAGGACCCTGACGTCTACGAAAATTACGAGACCATCGTGCTCGCCCATGGCTGCCGCCAGGTTTCGGAACTCGCATATGGCGAGCACGTCGTCGATGGCCTGCGCAATCACGAATTCTTCGGACCGCTGATCCGCGACAAGCTCGTCTACTACCCGACCGTGACCCGCGAGCCCTTCAGGAATCGTGGCCGCATCACCGATCTGATCGCTTCCAACCAGATGTTCGACGACATCGGCCTGTCCGGCCTCGATATCGAGACCGATCGCATCATGCTGTGCGGCAGCCCGGCGATGCTCGAGGAACTGCCCGCGATGTTCTCCGCGCGCGGCTTTGTCGAGGGCAATCACAGCCAGCCTGGCCATTTCGTGATCGAGAAGGCCTTCGTCGAGCGCTGAGGCGCCAAATCGCATCGCGGCGACAACTAATTGCTATCGCCGGGAAGCCCCCTGAACAAATCTGATGCAAAGGCGCCGGCTATCGGCGAACCAGGAGCAAGCGATGGCACTAGATCAGATCGTCGACGGACTTTCGGAGGTTTCCTGCGATGTGCTGGTGATCGGCGGCGGCACCGCCGGCCCGATGGCGGCGCTGAAGGCGAAGCTGAAGAATCCGAAGGCCAACGTCGTCCTGCTCGAAAAGGCCAACGTCAAGCGCTCCGGCGCAATCTCGATGGGCATGGACGGCCTGAACAACGCCGTGATCCCCGGCTATGCCACGCCGGAGCAGTACACCAAGGAAATCACCATCGCCAACGACGGCATCGTCGACCAGAAGGCGGTCTATAAATACGCGCAGAACTGCTACAGCATTATCGAGGAGCTCGACAGTTTCGGAATCCGGTTCCTGAAGAACGAGAACGGCGACTACGCCGTCAAGAAGGTGCACCACATCGGCACCTACGTGCTGCCGATGCCGAACGGCGAGACCGTGAAGAAGGCGCTGTACCGCCAGCTCCGCCGCGCCCGCATCCTGATCTCCAACCGCTACATGGCGACGCGGCTGCTCAAGTCCGCCGACGGTCGCATCGCCGGCGCGGTCAGCGTCAACACCCGCACTGCCGAGATGCTGGTGATCAAGGCCAAGGCCGTGATCCTTTGCATGGGCGCCGCCGGCCGCCTGGGTCTTCCGACCTCCGGCTACATGTTCGGCACCTACGAGAACGCCGCCAATTCCGGCGACGGCTATGCCATGGCCTATCACGCGGGCGCGGCGCTCGCGAACCTCGAATGCTACCAGATCAACCCGCTGATCAAGGACTATAACGGCCCGGCCTGCGCCTATGTCGCCGGTCCGTTCGGTGCCTTCACCGCCAACAACGAAGGATCGCGCTTCATCGAATGCGACTATTGGTCGGGCCAGATGATGCTGGAGTTCTACAACGAGCTTCTGTCCGGCAAGGGACCGGTGTTCCTCCAGCTCAAGCATCTCCATCCCGACACCATCTCGGAGATCGAATCCACGCTGCACAAGGTCGAGCGTCCCACGCGCGGCCTGTTCCAGCAGGGGCGCGGCGTCGACTATCGCAACGACTCGATCGAGATGCACATCTCCGAGATCGGCTTCTGCTCCGGCCACAGTGCCTCCGGCGTGTTCGTCGACGACAATGCGCGCACCACCGTGCCCGGTCTCTATGCCGCCGGCGACATGGCGAGCGTGCCCCACAACTATATGCTCGGCGCCTTCACCAACGGCGCGGTCGCCGGCATCGACGCCATGGAATTCGCTGACAGCCACGACTTTGCGGAATTCGAAGCAGCGGATGTCGCGATGGAGCGCGACCGCGTGATGGCGCCAACGAGGCGCGAGGACGGCATTCCGCCCAACCAGGTCGAATACAAGACCCGCCGCCTCGTCAACGACTATCTCCAGCCGCCGAAGGTCACGCGCAAATACGAGCTCGGCATGCGCCGCCTCGCGGAAGCGAGGGAGGACATGCAGGAGCGCATGATCGCGCGCAACGCGCATGAACTGCTCCGCGCGCTCGAAGTGCAGTCGATCATGGACTGCGCCGACATGGCTGCGCACGCCTCGCTCTACCGCGAGGAGAGCCGCTGGGGCCTCTATCACTGGCGCACGGACTTCCCGGAGAAGGATAACGAAAACTGGTTCTGTCATACCCTGCTGAGCAAGCAGAACGGCAAGATGACCAGCGAGAAACGCGCCGTCGAACCCTATGTCGTCCCGATCGCGGACGACGAGAAGGACCTCTACGACAAGCAGCGCATCCGCGCCACCGCCTGACGCATCGCGAAACAACAGGAGACAACGATGCCCCTCGCTTCCTATCAGACATCGGTTCCGGTGGTCGTCGACGATGCCAAATGCATCGCGGACAAGGGCTGCACCGTGTGCGTCGACGTCTGCCCGCTCGACGTGCTCCGCATCAGCGACATGACCAACAAGGCCTACATGGCCTATGACGAGTGCTGGTACTGCATGCCTTGCGAAGCGGATTGTCCGACCGGCGCCGTTACCGTCAACATTCCCTATCTGTTGAGGTGATCATGTCGAGCCCGTTCGAATCCTACGACGATCTCGAAGACGCCGACGAGCGGCTTCAAGCCGCCGACCCCGCGGAGCGTCGCGTCGCCATCATCGCACTCGGCCATTCCGGCGATCCCGCCGCAGTTGCGCATCTCGCCAACATGGTAGCCGATCCCGACGCCGGCGTGCGCCAGCAGGTCTCGATGGCTCTGGGCGAGTTCGACGGGCCGGAGGCGGCAAGTGCGCTGGTGAAGCTGCTAGTCGATCCCGAAAGGATCGTGGCGGCGGCCGCAGCCGACAGCATGGCCGAGTTCAAGGATCCCGCCTGCGCCGATGTGATCCTGCCGCTGGTCAGGCATCCCCACGCCTTCGTCCGAATGGGCGCGTTGCGCGCGCTCAAGGAACTGCGTCGCAAGGATACGCTGAAGCCGGCATTGGAGGCGCTTCAGGATTCAGACGCCGCCGTGCGCGTGCAGGCGATCGGCGTGATCGGCTTCCTGAAGCTGGAGGAATCGATTCCCGCGCTGACCGCGTTGATCAGCGATCCAGACGCGCATGTGCGTCGCGCTGCCGTGAGCGCGCTGGCTTTCTCGCAGATGAAGCCGGCGGCCGAAACGATCACGCGTGCGCTAAAGGACAGCGACTGGATGGTCCGCGAGATGGCGGCGGAAACGTTGGGCCTCAACGTGAACGGGGCGCTCGCCGCCGACCAGCTCGTCGCCTGCCTTGCCGACGAGTACTGGCAGGTCCGGCTGAAGTCCATTCGCAGCCTCGGGCGGATGAAGATCGAGCGCGCGGTGCGGCCGATCGGCAATTGCATCACCCACGACCAGGCGAACTTGAGGAAAGAGGCGGCCGCGGCGCTCGGCGAGATCGCGCATCCCGACGGCGAGGCGTTCCTGGCGGTCATTGCCGACGACGGCGATCCCGACGTGCGCAAGAATGCCCGCTGGGCACTGCAGCAGATCGCAGCGCGCAAAGCGCGCGCAGGCGCATAAAGGCGCGGGCAGGGACATAGCGGCCCTTCGCCGCTGCTCTGGACATCCGGAGCCAGACGTTTATTGGTCTTCGCCAATATGATCGGCCATCGCTCAACGTGGCCGGTCCGAAAAGCAGCGAGGACGCCAGCCATGACCACATTGACGGTTAAAGACCTTCTCCCCGAGGATGGCACAAGGGGAACGCTGGCCGGCCGTGTCTGGCTGCCGCAGGTGAATGGTCCCGCGGTGGTCGCCGTGCGCGGCGAGGGCGTGTTCGACGTGACCGCAAAATTTCCGACCATCAGCGCGCTCTGCGAAGAGGACAATCCGGCCAAGGCGCTTGCGGCGACCAAGGGCGAGCGCATCGGCGATCTCGAGGCGATCGTCGCCAACACGGCGCCCGACGGGCGCGACTCGAAGAAGCCGTGGCTGCTCGCGCCCGTCGATCTCCAGACGCTGAAGGCTGCGGGTGTCACCTTCGCCATCTCCATGCTGGAGCGCGTGATCGAGGAACGGGCAAAAGGCAATCCAGCCTCGGCCGACGCGATCCGGAAAGAGGTGACGCGGCTGATCGGCGACGATCTCTCCAAGCTCAAGCCCGGCTCGGACCAGGCCATGCACCTGAAGCAGGTGCTGATCGACCAGAACGCCTGGAGTCAGTATCTCGAAGTCGGCATCGGTCCGGATGCAGAGGTCTTCACCAAGGCGCCGACCTTGTCTTCGGTCGGCACCGGCATGGATGCCGGGCTGCATCCGAAATCGACCTGGAACAATCCCGAGCCAGAGCTCGTGTTGTTCGTGTCGAGCCGCGGCAAGATCGTCGGCGGTGCCCTCGGCAACGACGTCAATCTGCGCGACTTCGAGGGCCGTTCGGCGCTGCTGCTGTCGAAGGCCAAGGACAACAACGCCTCCTGCGCGATTGGCCCGCTGCTGCGCTTGTTCGACGACAGCTTCACACTCGATGACGCGCGAAAACTCGACATCAGCCTGAACGTGAAGGGGGCGGACGGCTTCGTTCTCGACGGCCATTCCTCGATCAGCAAGATCAGCCGCGATCCGACTGACCTCGTCGCACAGACGATCGGCAAGATCCATCAATACCCTGACGGCTTCGTGCTGTTCCTCGGCACGATGTTCGCGCCGGTCAAGGATCGCGACGCGCCGGGGCAGGGGTTCACCCACAAGCGCGACGATATCGTCACCATCGCAGCGCCTCAGCTCGGCAAGCTCGTCAACCGCATGCGCACCAGCGACGAGTGCGAGCCCTGGACCTTCGGCATCGGTGCGCTGATGAAGAACCTGGCGCAGCGGAAGCTGGTCTAGCTCTTCGCCTCTCCCCGTTTGCGGGGAGAGGCCGACACGCGAAGCGTGTCGGTTGAGAGTATTCTCCACGCGTCGACTTGCTTGATAGACGCAAAGCTCCCGCCACACCGTCATTGCTCGCAATGACGCGGAGAAGAGATTGCGAATCTGTCGTTCACCGTGATTGGGGTGGGGCCCTCACCCCGACCCTGTCCCCGTAAGAACGAGGCGAGGAGCGCACTTTTGCTCGGGCAGTCATCCTAATTTACGTCATCTCCACGTTGCATCGCTGGAACTAAATCGCGCTGAGCGTGTCATAAAGCTGCGCGCCGCGCCTTCGCGCGTTTTCCTCCCAATAGTAAAATAATATGACTAGTCGGAACCGGACTTCCGTGAAATAGTGCCTCCGCCGCCTTAAGGGGTTGGCCTGCGGGTGCCATGATACCGATCAGCGCCCGAGATAACACAAGATGATTTCTTGGGAGACACGCCTGATGACCCTCAAAGCCCTCTTTGCGGCCAGTGCCACGGCCGCGTTGTTGCTCGCGCTGCCGGCCAATGCCGGCCAGCTCACCATCGGCTTTTCGCAGATCGGATCAGAATCCGGCTGGCGCGCGGCCGAGACCTCGGTCTCCAGGCAGGAGGCTGCCAAGCGAAAGGTCAATCTCAAGATCGCCGATGCGCAGCAGAAGCAGGAGAACCAGATCAAGGCGATCCGTTCCTTCATCGCGCAGAACGTCGATGCAATCTTCCTCGCGCCCGTCGTCTCGACTGGCTGGGACTCGGTGCTGAAGGAGGCCAAGGAGGCCAAGATCCCGGTCGTGCTGCTCGATCGTGACATCGATCCCTCCGGCAAGGAACTCTATCTCACCGCCGTCACCTCCGACAGCGTGCATGAAGGCGAGGTCGCCGGCGACTGGCTCGCCAAGACCGTCGGAGCCAAAGCCTGCAACATCGTCGAGCTGCAAGGCACGGTCGGCGCCAGCGTCGCCACCAACCGCAAGAAGGGGTTTGACACCGCGATTGCCAAGCATGCGAACCTGAAGGTGGTGCGCAGCCAGACCGGCGACTTCACCCGCGCCAAGGGCAAGGAGGTGATGGAAAGCTTCATCAAGGCCGAAGGCGGCGGCAAGAACATCTGCGCGGTCTATGCACACAACGACGACATGATGGTCGGCGCGATCCAGGCGATGAAGGAGGCCGGTCTCAAGCCCGGCAAGGACGTCCTCACCGTCTCGATCGACGCGGTTCCTGATATCTTCAAGGCGATGGTCGCCGGCGAAGCCAATGCGACGGTCGAGCTGACGCCGAACATGGCAGGCCCCGCGCTCGATGTCGTCGCGGCCTTCAAGGACAAGGGGACGGTTCCGCCGAAATGGATCCAGACCGAGTCCAAGCTCTATACTGCCGCCGACGATCCGCAGAAGATCTACGACAGCAAGAAGGGCCTCGGTTACTGAGGCGGGCTTCGCCGGACCGCGCTTTGCGGTCCGGCGCCATCTTCGAAGCCGCTGTGCGAAGGAATAGGCTGGGTGTCCGCAATGTCGGCGGGCGCCGGTGGGAGTGACGTCGCCATGGAGAACAGCCCCGATCCTGCTCCGCCTCTGCTGGAGGTGCGCGGGATCAGCAAGAGCTTCGGCGCTGTGCGCGCGTTGCAGGAGGTCGACTTCACGCTGCGTGCCGGCGAGATCCATGCGTTGCTCGGCGAGAACGGCGCCGGCAAGTCCACGCTGATCAAGGTGATCACGGGCGTGTTTCCGCGCGATGCCGGCATCGTCAGGCTCGGTGGCGACGAGATCGCGCCGCGCTCGGCCAAGGCGGCGGTGGCAGCGGGCATCGCCACCGTCTACCAGGAGGTCAATTTGCTGCCGAATCTTTCGGTGGCGCAAAACCTCTTCCTCGACCGCCAGCCGATGCGCTTTGGCATCGTGCGCGAAGGTGAAATGCGCCGCCGCGCCAAAGCGCTGCTGGCGGATTTCGGCCTGAATATCGACGTCGCCGCACCGCTCGGCAGCTATTCCGTCGCCATTCAGCACGTCACCGCGATTGCCCGCGCGGTCGATCTCTCGGCCCGCGTGCTGATCCTCGACGAGCCGACCGCGAGCCTCGACCGCCACGAGGTCGAGATCCTGTTCGGGATCATGCGCCAGCTCGCTAATCGCGGTATCGGCATCGTCTTCGTCAGCCACTTCCTCGATCAGGTCTACGAGATATCCGACCGAATTACGGTGCTGCGCAACGGCCGCCTGGTCGGCGAGCGCGAGACCGCCTCGCTGCCGCGGCTCGAGCTGATCCGGATGATGCTCGGCCGGGAGTTGGCGGAGACCACCAGTGCACGAGCCTCGGCAGGCGAGCACCGGGCACGCGAGGTCTGCGCCAGCTTCGAGAATTACGGCAAGGCTGGCTATGTCGCGCCGTTCAATCTGGAGCTGCGTCATGGCGAGGTCGTCGGTCTCGCCGGCCTGCTCGGCTCGGGCCGCACCGAGACGGCGCGGCTGGTGTTTG
>NZ_JALBGZ010000759.1:0-2864 GCF_023006515.1 Bradyrhizobium sp. PRIMUS42 | reverse complement strand
CAATGCGGGCCGTGCCGCGGCCAAAGCGGTGGGCTAGATCATGCGGCGGTGGATGCGCTTCGGGGCGCTGGTCGCGGCTATGGCCGCCGCTTCGGCTGCATCCGCCGAGACGATCGACGTTGGCGGCGTGAAGCGCTCCTACACCGCGCAACTGCCGGCCAGGAAGCCTGCAGCGCTGGTGATCGTGCTGCACGGCAAGACCCAGCGCGGCGCCGACATGATCACGCGGACGGCGTGGCCGCAGGTCGCGAAACGAGAAGGTTTTGCCGTGGTGTTTCCCGACGGACTCAACCACGCCTGGGCCGATGCGCGGACGAAGGCGGGACCGGCGCTGCGCGGACCGCCGGTGGGTACCGATGATGTCGCCTTCATCGCAAAGCTCGTCGAAAAGCTGGTGGCCGACGGCACGGCCGATGCAAAGCGCGTCTATGTCGCCGGCAACTCCAATGGCGGCGCCATGGCGATGACGCTGGTTTGCGCCCGTGCGGATCTGTTTGCCGCGGGTGCGAGCGTGATCATGAATCTCACCGACGAGGCCGCCGTCACCTGCCATCCGTCACGGCCGCTGCCGATGCTGCTCGTGAACGGCACGGCCGATCCGCTGGTGCCTTACGAGGGCGGACGCGGATCGAGCTATTATGCCGCAGACGGATTCTGGTCGACCGACGAGACGCTGGCGTTCTGGCGCAAGCTCAATGGCTGCGAGACGGACGACGCCAGCGTGACGGATCTGCCCGACAGGAGCGTTGCGGATCAATCCACGGTGACGCGGATTTCCTCGCGCTGTCCGAGCGGGCACGACGTGGTGCTCTATCGTGTCAACCATGGTGGGCACCGCATGCCCGGATTTTCTCCGGATGCCCGTTTCCCGAGGGTCGCGACCAAGATGCTGGGCCCGCAGAATGGCGACATCGACGGCGCCGAGACGATCTGGTCGTTCTTCAGCCAGTCTCATTGAGCGGGCAGCGCATGCACCCCGGGGGTGGCAGAGCGCGGGGTGCTGGGCTAGACAGGGCCGCCATTCCAGTGAGGAGATCCCCAATGAGCATTGAGCGTTTTGAAACCGGCCCGCGCATGAGCCAGGTCGTCGTGCACGGCAACACCGTCTATCTCGCGGGTGTCGTCGCGAACAAAGCCGCCGGCGAAAGCGTGACGAAGCAGACCCAGGACATCCTGGCGACCATCGACGGCCATCTCGCCAAGGCCGGCACCGACAAGTCGAAGCTGCTCTCGGCCACGATCTACATCACCGACATGAAGACCTTCGGCGAGATGAACGCGGTGTGGGACGCCTGGGTCTCGCCCGGCAACACCCCGGCGCGCGCCACCGTCGAAGCCAAGCTGGCGGCGCCGCAATATACCGTGGAGATCATGGTCACGGCCGCGAAGTAGTTTTCGCGAGAACATTTGCGCGCGCTGATGACCTCCGAGGTAATCGATCAGCGCGCGTGAACCTTCGATAGTGACGGTCAGCCGAATACGGCGCCATCGAAGGAGAGCACCATGACCGACCCCATCACCATCGCCCGCCGCTACATCGAGCTCTGGAACGAGCGCACGGCCGGCCGACGCCGCGAGCTGCTCAGCGAAACCTGGACGACGGATGCGAGCTATGTCGATCCCTTGATGAAGGGCGACGGCCGCGACGGCATCGAGGCGCTGATCGCAGGCGTACAGCAGCGCTTTCCTGATTTTAGATTTCAGCTGATCGGCGAGCCCAACGGCTACGGTGACCACATCCGCTTTTCGTGGGGACTTGGCCCCGATGGCACCGACAGCCCGATCAAGGGCACTGATTTTGCCGTGCTGAAGGACGGCCGTATCAGAAGCGTGATCGGATTTCTCGATCAGGTGCCAACCGGGGCGTGAGGCCGCTGGCTCTCCCGCCGATGGCGAGAGGGTACCCGGCATTCGGACTTTCACAAGAGGTCGTCATGCCCGGGCTTGTCCCGCCTGCGCGGCCGAAGCCGCTTCGGCGCGGCCAAGGCCCGGGCATCCACGTTCTTGGTGCGCCATCGGAAGACGTGGATGGCCGGGACAAGCCCGGCCATGACGATGTGGAGAAGATCGTGGCCCCAATGGACGAGCGCATACGCGTTTGTTCTGCCGCAGACGGAGAGGGCAGCACCCCTCGACGAAGCCGTCGCCACGGCTTACCTGTTCATGCGTGCCGCCCCGTATCCTCCAGACATCGGCCGAGCCGGCCGCGCTGTTGCCTCGCCGCTTCCAGCAATGGTTCGCTGGCCGCGGCTGGTCGCCGCGTGCGCATCAATTGGCGCTGCTGGAGAAGACGCGCGAGGACGCCAGCGCCCTGCTGATCGCGCCGACCGGCGCCGGCAAGACGCTGGCGGGATTTCTGCCGACGCTGGTGGAACTGTCGATGCAGCCGATCGAGCGGGAGGCGGGTGAGAAGAGAAGCCTCGTCTCCACCGGCCGCAGCCTGCAGCGTACCGGCGGCCTGCACACGCTCTACATCTCGCCGCTCAAGGCGCTCGCCGTCGACATCGCGCGCAATCTGGAACGCCCGATCGCCGAGATGGGCCTGCCGATCAAGGTCGAGACCCGCACCGGCGACACGCCGGTATCGCGGCGTCAGCGGCAGCGGCGCTATCCGCCGGACGTGTTGCTGACGACGCCCGAGCAGCTCGCGCTGCTGCTCTCCTCCGACGACGCGCCGTTCCTGTTCTCCTCCCTGAAGCGCATCGTGCTCGACGAGCTGCATGCGCTGGTGACGTCCAAGCGCGGCGATCTGCTCTCGCTGGGCCTCGCACGGCTGTGGCGGCCGGCGCCGGAGGTCGGCGTCATCGACGCATTGGCGTTGCGCCAATCGGAGGTCGCGTTGGTCTCGGCCTGGGCGGCGTGGT
>NZ_JALBGZ010000758.1:0-2867 GCF_023006515.1 Bradyrhizobium sp. PRIMUS42 | reverse complement strand
CCCCGGCGTGTCGCCCGCGGGGCCCTCGATACCGTCGGGGTCGGCGACGCTGCGCCCGAGCATCTGATAGCCGCCGCAGAGGCCGAGCACATGGCCGCCCCTGCGATGATGCGCGAAGAGATCGATGTCCCAGCCCTGCGCCCGCAGGAAGGCGAGATCGCCGCGGGTGGACTTTGAGCCGGGGATAACGACGAGCCTGACGTCACCGGGGATCGCTTCGCCCGGGCGCACCATCACGAGATCGACGCCCGGCTCGAGCTTGAGCGGATCGAGGTCGTCGAAATTGGCGATCCGCGACAGCGCGAGGCACGCGATCTTGCATTGACCGAGTTTTCGCGCGTCGGTCAGACCCAGCGCGTCCTCGGCCGGCAGCTCGCCGGCGCGCGCAAACCAGGGCAGCACACCAAGGCCGCGCCAGGCGGTCTTCGTTTCGATTAGCCCATAACCATCTTTGAATAACGTGGGATCGCCGCGGAACTTGTTGATGACGAAACCCTGGATCATCGCGGCATCGTCGGGGTCGATCACCGTCTTGATGCCGACGAGCTGGGCGATGACGCCGCCGCGGTCGATGTCGCCGACCAGCACGACCGGCACGTCGGCCTTGCGGGCAAAGCCCATATTGGCGATGTCGGCCTTGCGCAGGTTCACCTCGGCGGGACTGCCGGCGCCTTCCACCAGCACGAGATCGGCGCGCACCTTCAGTCGCTCAAAGCTCTCCAGCACCGCGCCCATGAGCGACGGCTTCATCGCGGCGTAGTCGCGCGCCCGCGCGGTCGCGATACGTTTGCCTTGGACAATCACCTGCGCGCCGACATCGGTCTCGGGCTTCAGCAGCACCGGATTCATGTCGGTGTGCGGCTCGACGCCGGCGGCGAGCGCCTGCAGTGCCTGGGCACGGCCGATCTCGCCGCCATCGACGGTGACGGCCGCGTTGTTCGACATGTTCTGCGGCTTGAACGGAAGCACGCGCAGGCCGCGCTGCGTGAAGGCGCGCGCGAGTCCGGCGACGATGAGCGATTTGCCCACGTCCGAGCCGGCCCCCTGGATCATCAATGTGCGCGCCATCGAATTCAGAACTCGACGCCGGCCTGCGCCTTGATGCCGGAGCGGAAGGGATGCTTGACCAGGGTCATCTCGGTGACGAGATCGGCGATCTCGATCAGCTCGTCCTTGGCGTTGCGCCCGGTGAGCACGACATGGGTCATCGCGGGCTTTTGCGTCGTCAGGAATTCGACGATCTCGGCGATATCGAGATAGTCGTAGCGCAGCGCGATGTTGATCTCGTCGAGCACGACCATGCGCAAGCTCTCGTCGAGGATCAGCTCCTTGGCCTTCTCCCAGCCGGCGCGCGCCGCGGCGATGTCGCGGGCGCGGTCCTGCGTCTCCCAGGTAAACCCTTCGCCCATCGCGTGGAACTGGCAGAGGTCGCCGAAATGGCCGGTCAGCAGGCGCCGCTCGCCGGTATCCCAGGCACCCTTGATGAACTGCACGACCGCGCAGGGGAAGCCATGGGCGACGCAGCGGACGATCATGCCGAAGGCCGAGGACGACTTGCCCTTGCCGGCGCCGGTGTGGACGATGATCAGTCCCTTTTCGCCGCTCTTGGTCGCCATGATCTTGTCGCGGGCGGCCTTCTTCTTCGCCATTTTCTGGGCGTGCCGGGCGTCGGTTTCCTCGGCTGTTTGGGTATCCGGTTCAGGCGTCATCGGTCCCGGTCCTTCGGCTTGACAAGAGGCGGCCACCGGCAAATGGTGGCCCGGCGTTGGTTCCTGTCCTATGACAGGCGAAGAGGGAATGCGATAGGGTCCGAATCGGCAAGATTTGGGTCCAAACTGCAGCCGCCCCCGCGACCGTGACCGGAGAGATGCCCGAAGCCACTGATTCCCTTTGGGATCGGGAAGGCGGGGATCGAAGGGCAAGACCCTGCTCCGCAAGCCGGGAGACCTGCCAGCGCGGACGAGTTTTGGACCGGCGGACGGGGTGTTCCGCGACGGGGAAACGGGCCTTCTGGGGAATGGTCCGTGTGCCTCATCGCCTCCCGCTATTATCTGGAAGAGGCGATGACCGTCACACTTCACGTCTGCATCACCTGCCGTGCCGGCGAGACGCCCGGCGAGGGCGAGACGACGCCCGGAAAACGCCTGCATGGTGCGATCCTCGACGCCGGCGTGCCCGACGGCGTCAATGTGGTTCCCGTCGAATGCCTGTCGGCCTGCAGCCAGGGCTGCTCGGTCGCGCTCAGCGCGCCCGGCCGCTGGTCCTATGTCTATGGCCGCCTCTCGGATGCCAACGCGCAGGACGTGGTCGCGGGCGCGGCGGCCTATGCGGCGGCGCCCGACGGAATCGTGCCATGGCGCAGCCGTCCCGAGATCTTCCGCAAGCAGTCGCTTGCCCGCATTCCCCCTGTTGCCGTCGTGCCGGAGGCCGCCGAATGAACTCGCTCGCAAAAGTCCCTGTGACGGTGGTCACGGGTTTTCTCGGCTCCGGCAAGACCACGCTGATCCAGCATCTGCTCACCAATGCAAACGGCAAGAAGCTCGCGGTGCTCGTCAACGAGTTCGGCAGCGAGGGCGTCGACGGCGAAATCCTGAAGTCCTGCGCCGATGCCAACTGCCCGGAAGAGAACATCGTCGAACTCGCCAATGGCTGCATCTGCTGCACCGTTGCCGACGATTTCATTCCAACCATGGAAAAACTGCTGGCGCGTCCGGTGCGACCGGATCACATCCTGATCGAGACCTCGGGCCTGGCGCTGCCGAAGCCGCTGCTGAAAGCGTTCGACTGGCCGGAGATCCGCTCGCGCATCACCGTCGACGGTGTGATCGCGCTGGCCGATGCCGAGGCGGTCGCGGCCGGCCGCTTCG
>NZ_JALBGZ010000757.1:0-2884 GCF_023006515.1 Bradyrhizobium sp. PRIMUS42 | reverse complement strand
ACCACGGCCGAGCGCGACAGCGCACCGCGCAGCCCCTCGGCGGCGAGCAGCGCCTCGTCCAGAATCTCCGCGGCGATGGTCAGCACCCATCCTTGCGTATCGGGCACGAAGCGGAAGCCGTGGACGTGGCCGACGGGCACGTTGACGATCTGCATCGGCCTCAAGGGCACCATCCGCCCGTCGAGCGTCGCCTCGCCGCCGCCGCGCTCGATCAGCAGCACCTGGTGCAGCCGGGCGTGGCGGTGCACGGCCAGGGTCCAGTCGTGCAGCACCGAGCGGGACGCGATGGTCTCGCAATGCACGACGTCGGGCAGATCGCCGGACTCGCCGAACAGATTATAGATACGGATCGCCGGGGCTGCATCTCTCATGTTCGAATAGTACAAGACAATGGCGAAACCCTCCATCGGTCTGCGGGGTCAAATCTGCAAAAAAGTGCCGACGGGAGGATGCAAAAATGAAGGTTCAGGTCTGTATCATCGGCGGCGGGCCGTCCGGGCTGCTGTTGTCCCAGCTGCTGCACCTGAAGGGCATCGACACAATCGTGCTGGAGAAATACAGCCGCGACCACGTGCTCGCCCGCATCCGCGCCGGCGTGCTCGAGCACGGCTTCGCCAAGTTGATGCGCGAGGCGCAGTGCGGCGAGCGGATGGACCGCGAGGGCGAAATCCATACCGGCTTCGAGATCGCCCATGACGGCGTGCTGTCCCAGGTCGACCTGCACAAGCATTCCGGCGGCAATTCGGTGCTGGTCTACGGCCAGACGGAGCTGACGCGCGACCTCTATGAGGCGCGCGACCGTCTCGGCGGCAAGGTCGTTCACGATGCGCAGGACGTGACGCCGCATGATCTGACGTCGGACCGGCCCTACGTGACCTATCGATCGAACGGCGAGACCGTCCGCGTCGATTGCGACTACGTCGTCGGCGCCGACGGCTTCCACGGCGTCAGCCGCAAATCGATTCCGAAGGACGTCCTGCGCGAATACGAAAAGGTTTATCCGTTCGGCTGGTTGGGCGTGCTGTCGCGTACGAAACCGGTGTCGCCGGAGTTGATCTATGTGAAGCACGAGCGCGGCTTTGCGCTCTGCTCCCTGCGCTCGCAGGTGCTCAGCCGCTACTACATCCAGGTGCCGCTGACCGACAAGGCCGAGGACTGGAGCGACGATGCGTTCTGGGCCGAGCTGAAGCGCCGACTTCCGGACGCGGTCGCCGGCAACCTGATCACGGGACCGTCGATCGAGAAGAGCATCGCGCCTCTGCGCAGCTTCGTCGCCGAACCGATGAGCTATGGCCGGTTGTTCCTCGCCGGCGATGCCGCTCACATCGTGCCGCCGACAGGCGCGCGCGGGCTGAACAGCGCCGCGTCCGACATCTATTATCTCTATCACGCCATGCTCGCACATTATCAGAGCGGCGATGATTCCGGCCTTGCCGGCTATTCCGCCAAGGCGCTCGCGCGGATCTGGAAGGCGCAGCGCTTCTCCTGGTGGATGACGATGCTCCTGCATCGCTTCCCCGACCGGCTCGCATACGAGGATCGGCTGCAGCAGACGGAGCTGGAATATCTGCTCTCGTCCGAGACGGCGCAGCGCCTGCTCGCGGAGAACTACGTGGGACTGCCGTTTTAGGGTGGCGGGCTCTTAGCCTACCCTGGAGGGAAGGGTGAACGACTGCTACTTCCCTTCCAGCGTGTGAACTGGTGTCCAATCGGACGGCGGCGGATCTGCGATGAGCGCTCGCGCGCGGTCGGCAAACCGTGCCGATGCCGGATCGATCTCTGCGACACGCCCGAATGCATCGGATGCCTTCGCAAAATCCCGCGCGCGCCAGCAGGCGAGCCCCTCCGCATATGCGGCGGCCACCTTGGCTTGGTCGGCGCTCTCCGCGCCCTTGTCCGCCAATGGCTCAAACACCTTGATGGCCTCGCCGCGGCCCTGCACCCTGATCGCATCGAGCTCGCGCCAGGCGAACGCGTCGCCGGCCTGCACCATCGTCGTTTCGGAGGCCATGATCGCGGTGCCGTAATATTTGTTGGCGCCCTCGAGCCGTGAGGCGACGTTCACGGTGTCGCTCATCACGGTATAGTTGAAGCGGCGGCGCGAGCCGATATTGCCGACCACGGCTTCGCCGCTGTTGAGACCGATGCGATGCGACAGGCCGTGCCCGGCGAAAGCGGGATTGCCGGCATTGAGCTCCGCAAGCCTCGTATGGCACTTCAGCGCGGCGCGAACCGCGTTGCGAGCGTGTGCGGGATCGTCGGCTGGCGCGCCAAACATGGCGACGATGGAATCGCCGATATATTTGTCGACGTAACCGCCATGGCTTTCGATGATGTCGGTCATGGCGGACAGATATTCGTTCATCAGCGTCACCAACTCGCCCGGTGTCATGGTCTCGGCAATGGACGAGAAACCGCTGAGGTCGGAAAAGAACATGGTGACGTTGCGCATCTCGCCGCCGAGCGCCGGCATCTTGCCGGAGGTGACCATGGTCTCGATGACCTCCGGCGCGAGGTAAAAGGCGAAGCTCTTGCGCAGGAAGCGCTCGTCGCGATCGGCCAGCACGAATCTGTAGCCGGTCATGATCGCGAGCGCGGCAAGGCCGGCGAGTGCCGGCTCCGTCAACGGCAATGCCACGGCATGAACGAACGCGCTGACGGCCACGGCAGCGTAAATGGCAGTGAGAGCGAACCAGGCGATCAGCGCTCCGCTCGGCGCAAGCATGCAGGCGGCGCAAGCGATGACGAGCGCAAACGCGATCGTGAGAATGGTCCGCGCGGGGAAGCCGAGCTCGGTCAGGGCATCGCGCTCGATCAGGTTGCGAACAGCGGTGGCGTGCACGAACACGCCGGCGATGTCGCTGCGGGCGCGTTGCATGGCGCG
>NZ_JALBGZ010000756.1:0-2898 GCF_023006515.1 Bradyrhizobium sp. PRIMUS42 | reverse complement strand
TAAGACGCAAGCCGTCGGCGGGCGTCGGAGAGACGCTGGCGGTAGCGCTCGCGCTCGCTCTCAAAGTCGGCCAGCGCGTGCTCAAGGCGGGCGACCGCTCCGAGCGGCGTGACCGTCACCGGCAACTCAATCTCGTATTCGGCGCCGGTTCGAAGAAGCGTCGTGGTGTAGCGGTAGCCGTCCTCTCCGAAGCGCTCGCCGTTGTACGCGACGTCGAAGCCGCCGATCGAGGCGATGCCGATCTCGCCCTCCTGCCGGAGTTGTACCAGCGTCAGAATCTCCTTCATCAATGCGCGACCAGCGAGCTTGCGTTCCATATACGGCTCTCCCGTCACCGCCATAGTGAAGGCGTCGCCGGCGGTCGGAACGCGACGTTCGACGTCCCGGCTGATCTCGCCGATGCGGCGGACGGATAGCTCGATGTCGCGCTCGGCCTCGCGCATCTGCCGCCGCACGGCGTGCTGGTCGTCGATGTGCGCAGCCCTCAGCCGTTCGAGCCGCGCGATGTCCGCTTCGAGGCCCGCTTTCTGCATCAAGCGCGGGTCACCCGACGCGATGGCCTTTGCCATGGCGAACTGGTTGGCCTGGCTCTCTCCCATGTCCTCGAGCCGACGGATCGAGGTATCGCCGGAGAGCGCGGCGGCGATGAAGCGGGCCTTGCGCTCGTTGTTCTGCCACATCTGCGCATCGAGGCTGCCTTCGGTCGCATAGGCGAAGATGTCTATCTCATCATGCTGGTTGCCCTGCCGCACGATGCGACCCTCGCGCTGCTCGATCTGCGACGGAAGCCAGGGCACATCGAGGTGGTGCAATGCCTTCAGGCGAAGCTGCGCGTTGACACCGGTGCCCATCGTATCAGACGAGCCGATCAGGAAGCGGACCTTGCCGGCACGAACGTCGCCGAACAGGCGCTGCTTCGCCTCCGACTTCTTGTAATCCTGCATGAAGGCGATCTCGCCCGGTGGCACGCCGAGACGGACCAGCTCGTCGCGGATCCAGCGGTAGGCGGAGAAGCCGCGGCTCTTCTCGACGCTGATGGTGCCGAGATCGGAGAAGATCATCTGCGCGGCGCCGGGCAGCTCGAAGGGCTTACCATCCGCGCGCGTGTAGCTGCCCTCGGCTGTCTCGCTCCAGATCCGGAAGGCGTTGCCGACGAGCAGATTCAACTTGTTGTCGGCCTCGTTGTCGCCATCCGGATCAACCAGACGCAGGTCGATTGCAGCGTGGCGGCCGTCGGTGATGACCGACAGCAGGATGTCATCGCCAGGCTCCGGTGCGCGGTCGCGCTCCTCGATCGCCTTGATGCGCTCGCCGAGCCGGATCTGGTAGCGCTTGAATGCCGGCGATGGCTTCGCGGTGAGGATCTGGCGCTTGCCGGTCGAGACCGCCGGCACCTTCACGTACTGGCGCAGGTCCTCCGGCATCACCACGTCCGCGAAGGAGCGGAACATAGCGATGAGCTCCGGCACGTTGACGAAGGTGGCGAAGCGCGTCACGGGCTTGTATTTGCCGGAGGGCTGCAGCTCGAGTTCGGTCGTGACGTCGCCGAATGTGCTCGCCCAGGCGTCGAACTCGTGCAGGCCGCGCTCAAGGAGCGCCTCGTAGCCGAGGTAGCGCTGGACCGAGAACATCTCGCCGAGCGTGTTGGTGATCGGCGTGCCGGAGGCGAGCACGAGCGCGCGGCCCCGGTTCTTCGTCTCGACGAAGCGGGATTTGACGTAGAGGTCCCAGGCGCGCTGAGAGCCGTTCGGATCCACGCCCTTCAAGGTCGACATGTTGGTCGCGAAGGAGAGCTTCCTGAACTCCTGCGCCTCGTCGACGATGATCTGGTCGACGCCGATCTCGGAGATGGTCAGCAGGTCGTCCTTGCGGGTCGAAAGCGATTCCAGGCGCTCCTGCAAGCCCTCCTTCAATCGCTCGAGGCGCTTGCGCGAGACGCGATCTTCACTCTCGACCCTGGTCAGCAGTGTTTCGTAGAGCTCGAGCTCGTCCTGGATCATCTGCTGCTCGAACGCCGACGGCACCGCGATGAAGCGGAAGGCGCTGTGCGTGATAATGATCGCGTCCCAGGTCGCGGTCGCCGCGCGCGACAAGAAGCGGTACCGCTTGTCCTTGGTAAAATTGGTCTCGTCGGCGACGAGGATGCGGGCGTTCGGATAGAGCGCAAGGAACTCGCGCGCGGCCTGCGCCAGGCAGTGGCCGGGCACGACCAGCATGGCCTTGGCAACGAGGCCGAGCCGGCGCTGCTCCATGACGGCGGCGGCCATCGTCATGGTCTTGCCGGCGCCGACGGCGTGGGCGAGATAGGTCGAGCCAGCCGAGACGATGCGCCAGATGCCGCGTTTCTGGTGCCCGTAGAGGACGAAGGCGGCAGAGGCGCCCGGAAGCTTCAGGTGCGAGCCGTCGAAGGCTCGTGGCGCGATGTTGTTGAAGCGCTCGTTGTAGACCCGCGCCAAGCGGTCGGTGCGATCGGGATCGGACCAGATCCAGTGCTGGAAGGCGTCCTTGATCTTTTGCAGCTTTGTCTTGGCGGCTTCAGTGTCGACGACATTGAGGACGCGGCGCTCGCTGTCGCCGTCCTTGACCGTGTCGAAGATCTGCGGGACGCGGCTGTTCAGCGCGTCGGCGAGCAGCTCGCCGGCGTGCCGGCGGTCGGTGCCCCATTCCGATGTGCCGGCCGCCATCCAGCCGAGCTGACGTGCCTCCACGGTCCACGATGCGAGCTCCGGCATGTGGTGGATTCTGATCTCGGCGTCCATCGTCGCCTTGACGAAGGCGACGACGTCGGCGGCCGGAATCCACGGCGCACCCAGACGCGCAGTGATGTCGGAGGGCTTGAGGTCGGCGGGCTGCACGCCTTGCAGCGCCGCGACGTTGCGCTCATAGGTGGGGTCGAGC
>NZ_JALBGZ010000755.1:0-2906 GCF_023006515.1 Bradyrhizobium sp. PRIMUS42 | reverse complement strand
TCCTTGCCCTGCTTCAGCCGCCGCTTGATCAGCGCAGGGGCAAGCGGCACCAGGCCGGAGGCCAGGCGCCGATACATCCGCAGCGTGATCGGCAGCGCAATGGGCAGCGATTTAGGCATCTTGAGGCCCCGGGCGGCCGAGCTGCGCGTAGGCGCGGCGGGTCGCCTCGTTCAACGTCTCTTCCAGCTCCAGCCGCAGCGCTTCCATCGTGGCGGCGTCGGCATCGGGTGGAACGTGGATTTCCTTGATGCCGACCAATGCGCCCCGCCCGAATGGCAGATTGATGGTGGTGCGGTCCCAGTTCTTCAGCCGGATGAAGCGGCTGGTCGCCATCGCGAAAGGCATGATCGGCCGCCCCGATTCCCGTGCCAGCATGATGATGCCGAGCCCGGCCACGCGCGCGCGCTTGGGGACATCGGCGGTCAGCGCGACATTACAGCCGTCCTGAAGCGTCCGCACCATTTCCTTGAAGGCGCCGACCCCGCCCTTGCGGTGGAACGCGCTGCCATGATCGCCGGAACCGCGGATCAGACCGATGCCGAGCCGCTCCACCGCGATGGCGTTGAACTCGCCGTCGCGGTGACGGGAGATCAGCACCTTGGCCCGATAGGAGTCCTTGTTCTTGATGAAGGGGGTGAGGAAATGCTGGCCGTGCCAGAAGGCGAAGATCGCCGGGATCTGCGGCTCGACGATGTCATAGACATCAGGCGGATCGAACGTGAACTTGTTGGTGCGCCAGACCAGACGCAGGTATTCGGCCGCCAGAACCCCGACGGCACGCTGAAGCCAGCTGCTTCGCAGCGTATTGCGAAGCAGTTTTTTCAACGCGCCGGTTCTTGATTCGGGTCGAGCAGCCGGTGGAGATGGACGATGAAATAGCGCATCTGCGCGTTGTCGACCGTGCTCTGCGCCTTGGCCCGCCAGGCGGCGTGGGCGGTGGCATAATTCGGATAGAGGCCGACGATCTCGACGTCGTCGAGATTCTTGAAGGTGTTGTGCTCGAGATCGACGAGTTCGCCGCCGACGACGAGGTGAAGCAATTGTTGCGGGGCACTATCTGGCATGAGTCCTGTTCCTAAAGGGCTGCCCGGCAAAGCAGTGTTCGACAAGCACGACGAAAAGCGCCTTAGGCTATGGGACGGTTTCGAAAATGCGCGACAATGCCCGCATGACGATCGCGCCCCGCTGCCACCAGCACCCCGTGCGCCACTTCCCGGCGGTTATAGAGGATGGGTTCTCCGGAGAGGTCGCTCATCCTACCATCGGCTTCCTGCACGATCAAATCGGCCGCCGCAAGGTCCCAATCATGGCTGTTGCCCCCCGCAAAAGCCGCATCCAGCGCGCCATGGGCGACCCGGCACAGGCGCAGCGCGAGCGAACCGATTCGCGGATGCAGCTTGATCTCGTTGCCTGAGCTGTTGAGCCGCTCGACCAGCGGTTTCGGGCCGGCGACACGGGCAAAGTCGAGCTCCGATCCGCCCGCCGCCCGCACGGGCTTCTCGTTCAGCGTCGTGCCTCGGCCGCGGACCGCGAAGAAGAACTCCCCGCTCGTCGGCGCGAACACCGCGGCGAGCACCGGTGTGGCATCCTCGACCAGCGCGACGCTGACACACCAGTCGTCGTGGCCGTTGAGATAGTTGCGCGTGCCGTCAATGGGATCGACGATCCAGGTCAGCCGCCGCGACAGCCGCGCCGCGTCGTCGACGCTTTCCTCGGACAGCCAGCCATAGTCCGGCGTCGCCGCGCGCAGGCGTGCTTCGAGCAAATCGTTGACGGCGATGTCGGCTTCCGACACCGGCGAAGAGGCGCCTTTGGTCCACTTCTTCAGCTCGGTGCGGAACATCGACTGTGCCAGCGCACCCGCTTCTCGCACCGTGTCTCGCAGCAGCGCGGCGTCGCGCGTCCGGATGGTTTCGCCCGGGGCGTTCGCCTCAACGTCCGCCAAGCGTCAAACCCTCGATGCGCACCGTCGGCGCATTGACGCCGTAGCGGAACTCGAGATTGTTCGCCGGCTGCATCGACTTGAAGATCTCGAACAGATGGCCGGCGATCGTCACCTCGCTGACGGGATAGGTGATCTCGCCGTTCTCGATCCAGAAGCCGGAGGCGCCGCGGCTGTAGTCGCCGGTGACGCCGTTGACGCCCGAGCCGATCAGGTCGGTGACGTAGAAACCCTGCTTGATGTCGGAGATCAGTTCGGCCGGGCTCGGTGTGCCGGGCTCGAGATGCAGATTGTAAGGGCCGGGCGACGGCGAAGACGACACGCCGCGATGGGCGTGCCCAGTGGTGGTGAGGCCGAGCTCGCGCGCGGTGGCACAGTCGAGCAGCCAGGTCGTCAGCACGCCCTCGTCGATCAGCGCGATCTTCTTCACCGCGACGCCCTCGGCATCGAAGGTCTGCGAGCGCAAGCCGCGCTTGCGCAAGGGATCGTCGACGATGCGGATGTTCTTCGCAAACAGCTGCTGGCCGAGCTTGTCCTTCAGGAAGCTGGTCTTGCGCGCGATCGAGGCGCCGTTGATGGCGCCGACGACATGGCCGACCAGGGAGCCGGCAACGCGCGGATCAAACACGACCGGCACCTTGCAGGTCTCGACCTTGCGCGGATTGGAGCGCGCCACGGTGCGCTCGCCGGCGGAGCGGCCGACGATTTGCGGCGACAACAGGTCCGCGCCATGCGGCGCCGAGGTGAAGTCGTAATCGCGCTCCATGCCGGTACCTTCGCCAGAGATGGCGGTGGCGGAGATGCCCTGGCTGGAGCGCAAATAGGAGCCGTGGAAGCCGGTCGAGGTGACCAGCACCATGCCGCCCATGCCGGCGGAGGCCGAGGCGCCGCCGGATTTGGTGACACCCTTCACGGCGAGGGCAGCAGCCTCGGCTTCGAGCGCGCGGCGCTCGAGCTCGCTGGT
>NZ_JALBGZ010000754.1:0-2917 GCF_023006515.1 Bradyrhizobium sp. PRIMUS42 | reverse complement strand
AGGGTCGGGGTGCACGACAACTTCTTCGAGCTCGGCGGCCACTCGCTGCTGGCGACGCGCCTGACCGCGCGCGTGCGCGACCGCCTCGGCGTCGACCTCCCGCTCCGCGTCCTGTTCGAGGCGCCCACCATCGCCGGGATCGGCACGCAGCTCACGGTCTCGAAGCGTTCGTTCTCGCCTGTCCCAGAGAATGCGAGCGAGACCGCGCGGACGAAGCCGATCGTGCTGCTCCAGGCGGGGGACGCGGGACCGCTCTTTTTGGTTCACCCCATCACCGGAGGTGTTTCCTGCTACAATTCGCTAGTCCGCAGCCTCGGGCGTGATCAAACCATCTACGGGCTCCAATCCGTGCAATCCGGCGCCTCGCAATCGCTGGAGCAGATTGCGGCCGACTACGTTCAGGAGATCCTGCGTATCGACGCCGGCCCGGTTTATGTGGTCGTCGGCTGGTCGCTCGGCGGAACGATTGCATATGAGATATGCCGGCAGCTCTTTGCCCTCGGCAAGAAGGCGTGGCCTGCCCTGATCGACCCGATGGGAGCGCACGCATCTCAACAGCCGCTCGAGGACATCGTGATCTGGCGACGTTTCGTGTTGCTGATGCACCGAACGCTGAAAGTCAAGACGCCGCCCGGCTTCGCGGCGGAGCATTCCGGATCGCAAGCCGATCGTTTCGATGCCTTGTCGCGTTCTCTGGTTCCGGACGGTGCCGCAGCGCGGACCTTCGCGCCTGCCGATCTGAAAGACTTGTTCGAGATGTATCGAAAGAACACGCTGTCGCTGTGTGGTTACAAGCCGGAGCGCATTCCGCTATCCCTGAGCTTTCTTCGGCCCAAGATCGGCACGATGCGGTTTCCGCTCGCGAGCCAACTCGCGGATCCCGCCTCTCCCGATGGAGACGAGACCATTTTCATCGAAGGCGATCATTATTCGATGCTCGAAGAGCCCGGCATTAAGGCGATTGCGGCACATATCAAAGCCCTCCAGGTGCTCGCCGAATTGGAGCGGCATGACCGAACACCCGCGTGATCGCTTCACGACGTTCCATGGCGGGCGATGATTGTGGCGGGGCTGCGTTGGTCCCTGTTCCAAAAGATTGGAAGGAGAGAGTGACATGAACAAGGTTTGTTTGGTGACTGGCGGCGCGCGCGGCATCGGTCGTGCGTCGGCAAGCCGTGCGGCCGAGTGCGGTTGGGACGTGGCGATCGCATACCGGGAACGTGAGGCCTCCGCGAAATCGATCGTCGCCGAGATCGAGGCTATTGGCCGTCGCGCCGTCGCGATCAAGGCCGACGTCAGCAGCGAGGCGGACGTCGTCTCAATGTTCAAGACAGCGGAGGCGAGCCTCGGACCGATCGCCGGGTTGGTCAATTCCGCCGGCATCGGCTTCCACAATCCCGTCGAGGCGCTGGAGACCGCGCAGCTTGAGCGCATGTTCGCCGTCAATGTCGTCGGCCTCATGCTCTGCTGCCGCGAGGCGGCCAAGCGCATGTCCAGGAAGAACGGCGGCTCGGGTGGCAGCATTGTGAACATATCGTCGATGGCGGCGACCAATGGAGGGCGCCTCGGCCATTCGAGCTATTCCGCCTCGAAGGGAGCCGTTGACGTGTTCACGATGGGATTTTCCAAGGAGGTGGCGCCCGAGGCGGTCCGCGTCAACGTGGTGCGCCCCGGTCTCACCGACACCGACATGATCGAATACATGAGAACGAGTCCCGACCGGGCGGCGGTCGAGGCCAGCATTCCGATGAGGCGCTTTGGGCGGCCGGACGAGGTGGCGGAAGCGGTAGTGTGGCTGCTGTCCGAAAAGGCGTCTTTCGTCACCGGTGCCCACCTCAATGCTGGCGGCGGCGGCTTCCTCATTGGATCGAAGTGATGCGCGACTCGCTTGGTACCACGATGTGAAGGTCACCGTCAGGTTGCGGTCAGTGTGGGATGCTAAAGATCGAAGCTCAGGAAATCTCGGTTTCGTGGCCATGACGCCAGTCTGGCTGGAAGCGTTCGTGCAACTCCTCCCGTAGCGGGGTGCGGGCCAAGCGAGCCGGAATTGTGCCTCAGCCCGAAGAGGAGTGGTGCCTTGAATACCATCGAACTGCTTAACGAACTCCGCCAGCGCGGCATCAACTTGGCACGCGACGGCAATGATCTCCGGATCAGGGATTCAAACCGGCAGCTCACTCCAAGCCTGAAGAAGAAGCTGCTGGAGCAGAAGGGTGACATCATTGCGCTCTTCAATCGGCTGAACGGCGACGCGGTCGAAGATCCGATCCCCGTCGCGCCGCGGGAGCGGTTCATGCCGTTGTCCTTTGCGCAGGAGCGGATGTGGCTGCTGGAGCAGATCGAGGGTTTTGGCAATTTCCGCAACATGCCGGCGATGGTGCGCCTGCACGGAAAATTGAACGTCGCAGCGTTGGAGCAGGCCGTTGGCGATCTGGTCGAGCGTCACGAGGTGTTGCGGACGCGGCTTGCGACGGTAGGCGGCCAAGGTCTGCAGACAATCGATTCCTCGTACCGGGTCGAGCTGCCGGTCGACGACGTCAGCGGTGCCGACTCCGAGGAGGAGATCGAGGCTCGCGTGCGTCGCATCGTTACGCGGGAGTGCTCGTTGCCATTCGATCTGACCAAGGGACACCCTTTTCGGGTCAGGTTGATACGACTTGGTGATGACGACCACGTGCTGGTGGCGGTGGTGCATCACATTGCTGCCGACGGTTGGTCGATGAGCGTGTTGCTGCGGGAGGTCGGAACGTTCTACGCGGCGAATGCCGCCGGCTTCCCCGCACCTTTGCCGCCGCTTGCGGTTCAGTACGCGGACTATGCAGTGTGGCAGCGGGACTGGCTCTCGGGCGAGCGGCTGGAACGCCGGCTCGGCTATTGGCGCGAGCGGCTGTCGGGAGCGCCGACGGTGCTGGAGTTG
>NZ_JALBGZ010000753.1:0-2923 GCF_023006515.1 Bradyrhizobium sp. PRIMUS42 | reverse complement strand
CTCGGGCAATCCGCCTGCACCGCAGCCGGCGGCCAGCCCCTCGCCTGCGGCAAGCCCGACGCCAGCGCCCCAGAAATAGCCGCGATCGTTTCAGCTGTCGTTCAGGAACGATTGGCCATAGACGCGGTTGGCACTGCCACGCATTTTCTGGAAAAGGCCATGCCCTCATAAGGACATGACGCCATGACAGTTGAGAAACCGCGCGGCAGAGGTATGCTCCATTTGCCGCGGACTTGGTCGGATCTCGGGGTCGGATCCGCTTCCCTGCCCCCTCAGCCCCTTTTGGTTTAGCCGCGATGCGCGTTGTCGCCGCCGTTCTGTTGCTTGTGTCTGCGCTTCACGCTGGACTATGGGGGGTCCTGCGCGACAAGGAACCCGCGCCCGATTTCAAGGGCCTGCTGCCCAGCGTCTCCTACGCGCCGTTCGAGGGCTCGGCCCACCCCGACATCGACAACATCCCGACCGTCGAGAAAATCCGCGCCGACCTCAAGACGCTGTCGACCATGACGCGCGCGATCCGCCTCTATTCGTCCACGGGCGGTGTGGAACTGGTGCCGCCCATCGCGGCCGAGTTCGGCCTCAAGGTCACCGTCGGCGCCTGGATCGACAAGGACAAGGATCGCAACGAGCGCGAGATCAAGGCTGCGATCGAGCTCGCCCGCAAGAACAGCAACGTCGTCGGCGTCGTCGTCGGCAACGAGGTGATCTACCGCGGCGAGCAGAAGGTCGAAGACCTCATTGACATGATCAAGAAGGTCAAGGGCTCGGTCCGCGTGCCGGTCACGACCGGCGAGATCTGGAACATCTGGCGCGACAATCCCGACCTCGGCTCCAGCGTCGATTTCATCGCCGCCCACGTGCTGCCCTATTGGGAAAACTTCCGTTCGGACCAGGCGGTCGACCAGGCCGTCGACCGCTACAACCTCTTGCGCAACCTGTTCCCCGGCAAGCGCATCGTGATCGCCGAGTTCGGCTGGCCGAGCCAGGGCTACAACTTACGCAACGCCGATCCGGGCGCGTTCCAGCAGGCGCTGATCCTGCGCAACTTCGTCAGCCGCGCCGAAGCCATCGGCATGGAATACAACATCGTCGAAGCCATCGATCAGCCCTGGAAATTCTTCGAAGGCGGCGTCGGTCCGTATTGGGGCATCCTCAACGCCAGCCGCGAGCCGAAATTCGCCTGGACCGGTCCGGTCGAGAACCCCGACTATTGGAAGCTGATGGGCATCGCGCTCCTGGTCGGCGTCCTGCTGTCGCTGCCGATCCTGCGGATTGAAAAGCCGACCGCGAAGCAGGCCTTGCTGCTGTCGGCGACCGCCAACGGCGTCGGCGCCTGGGCCGCGACCGTGTTCGCGTTCTGGAACAGCCATTACTTCATCTTCGGCTCGGCCTTCGCGCTCACGCTCGGCATGATCCTGCTTGTTCCCCTTGTTCTCATCGCGATGGCGCGCGTCGACGAGATCGCTGCGGTCGCCTTCGGCCGGCCGCCGCAGCGGCTGCTCAGCAAGGGCAAGCCGGTCGAGAACGTTCCCGAGAACTACTACCCGAAAGTCTCGATCCACATCCCCGCCTATTTCGAGCCGGTCGACATGCTCAAGCAGACGCTGGATGCGCTGTCGCGGCTGCACTATCCGAACTACGAATGCGTCGTCATCATCAACAACACGCCCGATCCCGCCTTCTGGCAGCCGATCCAGGACCATTGCCGCGCGCTCGGTGAACGCTTCAAGTTCATCAACGCCGAGAAGGTGCAGGGCTTCAAGGCCGGCGCGCTTCGGATTGCGATGGACCGCACCGCGGCGGATGCCGAGATCATCGGCATCCTCGATGCCGACTATGTCGTCGATCCCGACTGGCTTAGGGATCTCGTGCCGGCTTTCGCCGATCCGCGCGTCGGCCTCGTGCAGGCGCCGCAGGAACACCGCGACGGCGACCTCTCGATCATGCACTACATCATGAACGGCGAGTATGCCGGCTTCTTCGACATCGGCATGGTCCAGCGCAACGAGCTCAACGCCGTCATCGTGCACGGCACGATGTGCCTGATCCGCCGCGCCGCGATGGACATGGCCGGCGGCTGGTCGTCCGACACGATCTGCGAGGACTCGGATCTCGGCCTTGCGATCCAGGAGCTGGGCTGGACCACCCATTACACCAACCACCGCTACGGCCAGGGCCTCCTCCCCGACACCTACGAGGCCTTCAAGAAGCAGCGCCATCGCTGGGCCTATGGCGGGCTGCAGATCGTCAAGAAGCACTGGCGCCACTTCCTGCCCGGCAAGAGCCGGCTGACGTCCGACCAGAAGCGCGAATACGGCCTCGGCTGGCTGAACTGGCTGGGCGCGGAAAGCCTCGGCGTGGTGGTGGCGCTGCTCAACCTCGTCTGGGTGCCGATCGTCGCCTTCGCCGACATCGCCATCCCCGACAAGATCCTGACCCTGCCGATCATCGGCGCCTTCGTCGTCTCGCTGGCGCACTTCCTGTCGATGTACCGCGCCCGCGTCGCAATCAAGCCCGGCCAGATGCTGGGCGCCATGATCGCGGCGATGAGCGTGCAATGGACGGTGTCGCGCGCGGTGGCGCAGGGCCTCATCACCGAGCACATCGCCTTCGCCCGCACCTCCAAGGGCGGCCTGTCCAGGATGTCGATCGAGTTCCAGGCGTTCTGGGAGGCCGTGATCGGCACCTTGCTCATCGTCGGCGCCGGCGTGCTGATCGCCTCCAACAGCTACCGCCAGATCACCGAGATCTACATCTTCGCCGGCGTGCTGGTGCTGCAGAGCCTGCCGTTCCTGGCAGCGGTGGCGATCGCCATCCTCGAGCTCAGCCGCATCAACTCGTTCCAGTTCTGGCGCGACAGCGCGATCCGCACCGCCGAGCTGATCGGCCTGCGCCCGGTCGCGCTGCCCCACCCGGGCGGTTC
>NZ_JALBGZ010000752.1:0-2926 GCF_023006515.1 Bradyrhizobium sp. PRIMUS42 | reverse complement strand
CTCCGGCAGCCGCGCCTTGCCCGGCGCGAGACCGGGGCGCTCGGCGGCGAAGGAGACGTCGAGCTCCGGCGTCTTGGCGATTGCCTTCAGGCAGGAGGCCACCGAGCGCTTGAACGGCTCGGTCGGCGCTTCCTTGGTATTGCGGAATTTGGAGTTGGAGGTGGTCATGTCACCTTGATCCGTCGTCCCGGCGAAGGCCGGGACGACACACCGAGAGAAATCAGCTGAGCGCCACGTTGACCGCCGATTCCGGCAGCTCCGCGTTGAAACAGCGCTGGTAGAACTCGGCGACCAGGGGGCGCTCGAGCTCGTCGCACTTGTTGAGGAAGGTGACGCGGAAGGCGAAGCCGATATCACCGAAAATGTCGGCGTTCTCAGCCCAGGTGATCACCGTGCGCGGGCTCATCACCGTCGACAGATCGCCGTTGGCGAAGGCGTTACGGGTGAGATCGGCAAGGCGCACCATCTTGTTGACGATGTCGCGGCCCTCAGTGGTGCGATAGTGCTTGGCCTTGGCCAGCACGATCTCCACTTCCTCGTCATGGCTGAGATAGTTCAGCGTGGTGACGATCGACCAGCGGTCCATCTGGCCCTGGTTGATCTGCTGGGTGCCGTGATAGAGGCCCGAGGTGTCGCCGAGACCAACCGTATTGGCGGTGGCGAACAGGCGGAACGCCGGATGCGGCTTGATCACCTTGTTCTGGTCGAGCAGCGTCAGGCGTCCGGAGACTTCCAGCACGCGCTGGATCACGAACATCACGTCCGGGCGGCCGGCGTCGTATTCGTCGAACACCAGCGCGACGTTGTTCTGCAGCGCCCAGGGCAAGATGCCGTCGCGGAATTCGGTGACCTGCTTGCCGTCGCGGACCACGATGGAATCCTTGCCGACGAGGTCGATACGGCTGATGTGGCTGTCGAGGTTGACGCGCACGCAGGGCCAGTTCAGGCGTGCCGCGACCTGCTCGATATGGGTGGATTTGCCGGTGCCGTGATAGCCGGTCACCATCACGCGGCGGTTGCGGGCAAAGCCGGCGAGAATGGCGAGCGTGGTGGCGCGATCGAAGCGATAGTCGGAATCGACTTCGGGCACATGAGGATCGACTTCGGAATAGGCGGGGACCTCGAGATCGCTGTCGATCCCGAACACCTGGCGCACCGACACCTTCATATCGGGCTGACCGGAAACTTCCTCAATTTTGGACAGGGCGGCGGTCGTCATCAATCCTCCGAGGTCCCGGGCGGTCCCGAAACCAGTTATTCGCACGTTGGCTGCGGCTGGGTGCTGAAAATCAACCTATCAGAGACAGATGGCCGGCAGAAGCCCGCCCACCAATCAAAGTTCCATTGTCTTTTCATTTAGATAGGTGAGGAACGCACTTTTTGGAGGGCTGCCTTGCGAATCACGCTCGAATTTCGAGCGGGGAAGGCGACTTGCCCACGCGAATGGCACTTTTACCGCCACTCCTTAACTAGGTAGGGTCTTCCCCAGGTCCATCGCCGAGACGAAAGACGACGTGACATCCTTCCTCGATCCCCTCATCTCCTTCGTCTCGGCCCATCCGTGGCTGGCCTATCTGACCCTGTTCCTGGCGGCGCTGCTCGAAGCCGTGCCAGTGGTGGGATCGGTGATCCCCGGATCGACCATCATCCTGGCGCTCAGCGCCCTGGTTCCGGGCGGCGAGCTGGCGCTGCCATGGGTGCTGCTCGCCGCTGCGCTTGGCGCCGTGCTCGGAGACGGCTCCGCCTACTGGATCGGGCACCGGCGGCAGCGCGAGATCCTCACCACCTGGCCGCTGACCAACTATCCGCGCGTGGTCGAAGAGAGCGAGAGCTTCTTCCACCGCTTCGGCGCCTGGGCCGTGTTCTTCGCCCGCTTCGTACCGCCGATCCGCGCCTTCGTGCCTGTGACCGCCGGCGCACTCGGCATGCCGCCCGCGAAGTTCTACGCGGTGAACATCCCGGCGATCCTGGTCTGGGCGCCGGCCCATGTGCTGCCCGGTGTGCTGGCCGTGTCGGCCCTGCACGAATATGCCGGGCTGCATCACCACGGGCATGTCGGCAAGCACATCTGGATGCTGACGGTGGTCGCGGTTGCGATCGTGCTGGGCGGGGCGGTGTGGATCTATCGCCGGCGGAATGGCAGCGTCGCGGAAGCGAAGCCGCGGGCGTAGGCGGCGCCACATTACAGGTGTCGTCCCTGCGAACGCATGCGTTCGCAGGGACGACATGGGAGAACGCTGCACTCACACCGGCTCTAACCAGCCCCCGTCCTCCGCCCCGGCGCCGGCCCCACATACCTTGCCCTTGGGCGTATCAACTTCCCGAACTGCAATTGCTCGCTCGCATGCGCGATCCAGCCGACGCTGCGGGCCATCGCGAACAGGGCGAGTTCGCTGCCGGCGGGCAGGCGCAGCGCGTGCACGAGCACGGCGAGTGCATAGTCGATGTTGACGAATTCGCCGGTTGCTTCCGCGATGCGCTCCGGCACCTCGCGGGTGAATTTGCGCGGTGCGCCGGCGCGAGAGAGCGCATTGAGCAGCGATTGCGCGCGGGGATCGCCGCGCTTGTAGACGCCATGGCCGAAGCCGGCAAAACGCTCGCCGAGCGCGACACGCTCGCGCACCATCGGGGCTACGTCGCGATCGATCAGCGTTTTCACGAGTTGCGAGGCCAGCACGCCGGCGCCGCCATGCTGCGGCCCTTTCAACGCGGCGAGACCGGCGATCACGGCGTCGTACAGGTTAAGGCCCGTCGAGGCCGCGCAGCGCGCGGTGAAGGTCGAGGCGTTCAGCTCGTGATCGGCGAGCAGAACCAGCGCGCGGCGAATCAGATCGGGCGCGTGCTTGTTGTCCGCCGCCCAGGCCTTCGCGATGTCCTCATGCAGCGGCGCGGCCGAGGGCTCGGCATTGAGCATGGTCGCAACCAG
>NZ_JALBGZ010000751.1:0-2930 GCF_023006515.1 Bradyrhizobium sp. PRIMUS42 | reverse complement strand
GCTCGCGGCGCCAGCCGCGCAAGGCGGGGACGTCGGCCTCGTCGTCGGCTGCGATCTCCTCGAGATCATCGACAGTCGCGATCACCTTGCTGGCGACCGCGTGGCGCTCGGCGGTCATGCGCAGCAGCACCTTCAGGAGCTCGACGATCGCCGCGCCGTTGTTGTTGTTGCGCGGCTTCTCCAGCTTCGGCAGCGTCGCAAAATCCCGCGCCAGCCCGCGCTCGACTGCGGCCACGATGTCCGCGCCCCATTTGGACTTCTCGAACCCCTTCGGCACAGAGCGCAGATGGGCGAGCTTTTCCAGCGTGGTCGGCGCGTGGGTCGCGATGTCGGTGATCGCCTCGTCGCGCAGCACGCGGCCGCGCGGCACGTCTCGGCTCTGGGCTTCCTGCTCACGCCAGGCCGCGACCTCCATCAGGACGGCAAGATCCTTCGGCTTGCGCACCCGCGTCTTCAGTCGCTCCCAGGCGCGTTCGGGATGGAAGTCGTAAGTCCTGGGGGAGGTGAGGACCTCCATCTCGATGGACACCCATTCGCTGCGGCGGCGCTTCTTGAGATCGGCATCGAGCGCGGCGAACACGTCGCGCAGGTGCGTGACGTCGGACACCGCGTAGTGCATCTGCTCCTTGGTCAGCGGCCGGCGCGACCAGTCGGTGAAGCGGTGGGTCTTGTCGGGACGGTGACCGGCGACCTTCTCGACCAGCGCGTCGTAGGCGATGCTGTCGCCGTAACCCAGCACCATCGCGGCCACCTGGGTGTCGAACACCGGGTGCGGGATGATATTGGCCTGGTGCCAGATGATCTCGATGTCCTGGCGGGCGGCGTGGAACACCTTCAGCACGCTCTCGTTGGCCATCAGCTCGAAGAACGGCTTGAGGTCGATCCCCTCGGCCAGGGTGTCGACGACGATGGCTTCCTCGGCGCTGGCCATCTGCACCACGCACAGCAGCGGGTAGTAGGTGGTCTCACGCAGGAACTCGGTATCGACGGTAATGACGGGGTGCTTGGCCAGCCGGCTGCAGGCAGCCGCGAGGTCAGCGGTGGTGGTAATCAAATCCATGAACGGCCCATGACACTTGATATCAGCCGATCTGCCGAAAGTGCTGTGATGTCAAGGGGCTCAGTGCGAATTCGAGCCTTGCATTCGGGCCGGAATCGCTTTTTCCGACGAAATTCCTATTCGTAGCGGACCCGGTGCGAGGATTTGCGGCCGCAGGGCAGCGCCACCACGACCACGCACATGGCGACCAGCGCCAGCCCCAGGAACTCGATAACCAACAGATCCACGGCGAAACCTCCAGAAACATCGGTAGATTTGTCGGCGGTGCGTTGAGGGTCTGTTAATTGCAATGGTTACCGGCGGCGGGGCGGGCCGGATGGTGGACGGGAAGTTAACGGGGCAGGGCGGTCGCCCCTTCACGTCATCAGCTTCGGCAGGGCTGTGGCCAGCGTATCCACGGCCGCGCGGACCTTTGGCGGCATGCGGGGTGAACGCGGCCAAAGCGCGTGGCAGTCGTAGAGGAATTCCGGTTGGCCGCCGAAGAGACCGACCAGCGCGCCGGAGGCAAGACGCTCGCGGACCAGCCAATAAGGCAGCCAGGCGAGACCCATGCCCTGCACGACCGCATCGGCGATCGCTTCCAGATCGTCGAGCCTCAGCCGGCCCGATGGCATGATCTCGCGTGGAGGCTGATCGCCCAGCGGAAACAACCACGGCCGGACCCGCCCCGAGCGACGATAGATGATCGCCTGATGCGCGACCAGATCGTCGATCGATTTCGGCTTGCCGTTCGTGCGCAAATACGACCGCGCGCCGCACACCACCATGCGCTGGCTTGCGATGCGCCGTGCAATCAGGCCGGATTGGTCGTCGAGATCGCCGGTCCGGATCGCGAGGTCATAGCCGGCCTCAATGAGGTCGGCGATCGGATCTCCGAAGGAGAGGTCGAGTTCGAGATGCGGATGTTTGCGAGCCAGCTTCATCAGCAAGGGCGCGATGCAGTGCCGTCCGAGCAGGGCCGGCATCGTTACGCGCAGCCGGCCACGAGGCTCGGACAGCTCATCGGCAACGACAGCATCAGCGGCTTCGGCCTCGCTCAGCACCACGCGGCAGCGCTCATAATAGGCCTGGCCGGCCTCGGTCAGGCTCTGGCGGCGCGTGGTGCGGTTGAGGAGGCGAATGCCGAGGCGCTCCTCGAGGAAGCGCACGTGCTTGCCGACCATCGGCCCCGACATCTCTAGCGCGTCGGCGGCGGCCGCGAACGAGCCGAGATCGACGGCCTTGACGAATACGGCCATGCTGGTCAGGCGGTCCATGATTGAAAACTCCTGGTTTCGACTGTTCGCTCACTTGGGCGATTTATTCGCTTCCCGGGGATCGGCATAGCTCCATTCAGTTCAACTGTTTTGGAGTATTTCCATGGCCCGTGCCGTTCGCTTTCATCAACATGGCGGCCCCGAGGTGCTGCGCATCGAGACCATCGATGTTGCGCCGCCGGCAAAGGGCGAAGTTCAGATCCGGGTCAGGGCACTCGGCCTCAATCGCGCGGAAGCGCTGTTGCGGAGAGGGACCTACATCGAGACCGCGAAATTTCCGTCGGGCCTCGGTCTGGAGGCGGCCGGGCTTGTCGCGGCTATCGGGGAAGACGTGGCCGGCATTATGCCGGGCGATGCCGTCAGCATCGTGCCGCCACTGTCGATGGTGCGATGGCCGGCCTATGCCGAAATCGCGACGTTTCCGGCCGAGTTCGTCGTGAAGCATCCGCCGGAGCTCGGCTTCGAGACGGCGGCTGCGGTGTGGATGCAGTATCTGACCGCCTACGGCGCGCTGGTCGACATCGCCGGGCTCGGGCGAGGGGACGTCGTGGCCATCACGGCAGCGTCGAGCAGCGTCGGGCTGGCGGCCATTCAGATCGCGAACCGGATGGGCG
>NZ_JALBGZ010000750.1:0-2935 GCF_023006515.1 Bradyrhizobium sp. PRIMUS42 | reverse complement strand
AGCCGCGCGCCGCCGCAGCGCCGTCCTCGATGGAGACGCCGGCGCCCAGCTTGCCCTTGGCGATCAGCTTGCCGGCGGGGTCGAAGCAGACCTGGCCGGAGACGAACAACAGATTACCGGTGCGCACGAACGGGACGTAATTGGCGACGGGAGTGGGAGCCTCGTGCAGCTTGATGCCCTGTTCCGCCAGCTTCTGCTCGACCGTGCCCGCCATGTCCGACCTCGTTGTCCAGAAATCATTCGCCCCGGCGCGTCCGCAGGCGGCCGGGCGCGCCCTGTTTCGCCCATCGGGCCGCCACATGCAAGCAACCGGAAGGGGCTGCATTTGTTGAGGCCCGGCAGCAGGTTCAACGCAAGGGCCGCAACTTTACGTGAAACGGCCTCAGTTGCGACGCAATGGAACGGTCATTAAAATGTCGAATCTGCGCTTCCCAAGGACGCATCCCCAAGGAATAGACATGGTGCACCTTTTCCGGACTTCGCTCGGTGTGATGGCGCTCGCGGCGGCCGCTTTCGGTCCCGGCGGCGGGGCACAGGCCGCCAACGGTCCGTTTCTGGCGCATCAAGCACTCTATGACCTCAGCCTGGTGAAATCGCGCTCCAACTCCGTCAACAGCGCGCGTGGCCGCATCCTCTACAACTTCACCGGAAGCTCGTGCGAGGGCTACACCTCCGAATTCCGCCAGGTCTCCGAGCTCGACAGCGGCGAGGGCAAGGTCACGCTCAGCGACCTCCGCTCCAATTCCTGGGAGGACGCTGCGGGCAAAAGCTACCGCTTCAAGATCGAGACGCGCATGAACGAGGCGGATGCCGGCCGGGTCGACGGCTCGGCCGAGCGTGACGGCGACCACATCAACGTCAAGCTGAAGCTGCCGGCCCCGAAGAGCTTCACGCTCGACGGCAAGATCGTGTTCCCGACCGAGCAGATCCAGCGCATCATCGCGGCCGCCAGGGACGGCAAGTCGCTGCTCGAGCTCTCCGTCTATGACGGCTCTGACGACGGCCAGAAGGTCTACAACACGCTGACCGTGATCGGCCAGCCGATCCCCGCCGACCGCGCCACCTCCGCCGATCCGTCGACCGCGGACGAGCACATGAAGTCGCTCAAGCGCTGGCCCGTCACCGTCAGCTATTTCGACCGCGAGGCCCAGCGGAAGGAAGGCGAGCAGACGCCGGTCTACGCGATGGCGTTCGAGCTCTACGAAAATGGCGTCTCGCGCCAGCTCGTGCTCGATTACAACGACTTTGTCATTTCCGGCGCGATGGGCAAGTTCGACGTCAAGGACAGCAAGCCCTGCAATTGAGGGCGTTTGCAGCCCACGCGACGCTCCATTCCATCACCGTCACCCTGAGGTGGCCGCTTCTTCAGCGGCCCTCGAAGGGCGACGGCCCGGCTGCACCGGGGCCGTGCATCCTTCGAGGCTCACCACGCGCCGCTTTGCGTCGCGTGGTGAGCACCTCAGGATGACGGGGCATGAGGGGTGCTCGTCGCCGCATCTAGCTCTCAGCGCGCTCTCCAGCTACGCTCCCGCCCAAGCAAAAACCCAAGGGAGCCAGCCCATGCCCAAGCTCGATCGTCTCCGCCCCAGCGGCCTGCATCACAATCCCGCTTACTCCCACGTCGTAACAGCGACCGGCGCGCGGACTATCTACATCTCCGGCCAGGTGTCGGTGGACGAGGAGGGGCGGATCGTCGGCGAGGGCGATATTGCCGCGCAGACGACGCAGGTGATGCAGAATCTCGGGCACGCGCTGAAGGCGGCGGGGGCGAGCTATTCCAACATCGTCAAGATCACGTCCTTCGTCGTGAACTACAAGCCGGAGCTGCGCCCCATCATCGGCAAGGCTCGCTCCGCCTTCTTCGAAGGCATGGAGCCGCCGGCCTCTACGCTCGTCGGCGTCTCCGCACTCGCCGCGCCGGAATGGATGATCGAGATCGAGGCGGTGGCCGTCGCGGATTGAGGTGACCGTAGGATGGGTAGAGCACTTGCGAAACCCATCGCACCTGTTGCGCGGAAAGAGCTTGATGGGTTTCGCTTCGCTCTACCCATCCTACGTTGCTTTGGACATCTCCCGCAGGAGAGCCAGCGCCTCGTCGGCCAGGTCGGCAGGCACGAAGAGATGATCGTGGTGGAAGGCCGAGACGGCGTTCACGCTGATGCCGGCTTCGGCCAGACGCGCCGTGATGGCGGCCAGGAAGCCCACCGCATCGAGCGCGGAGCGAACCGTCAGAGTGATCAGGCGCGATGGAAATTCATGGCGCAGTCCGGCACGTTCGGCCTCCTCGTGCATTAGCACCAGCGTCGTACCTTCGCGTTCGCGGAATGTCAGCATCGGACTGATCGTGGCTGGAAGGTTCACGCCCGGCGCAAGCGTGCAAAACACGAAAGTGCCGTTCATCATCTCCGGCTTCATATCTTTCAGCAGCGCGTCGAGATCGCGTTCGCCTGTCACGGTGCGAGCCTCCGGACGAGGAGAGGCGCCTTCGCGAAGCTGTCGGCGCCGGCGGCTGTGGAAACCACGTCCAACATACCTTTGTATATCTCCTCCAATCCTTCTCATACGCCGAGCTTACGCTGGTACAATTGAGCGACGGCGGGAGATTCTTACAATTTGAGTCCACTCGGGTCACTGCGAGGAAGCTCAAATGAACGTGGTCATTCGAAAGCTCAACGGCCTGTGGCACCTCATCGTCGGATCTTGTCAGATCCGTACTCCGTTCCTGGAGACACAGGATCGGCAGCTGGTGGTTCAGTATGCCCGGCGCGTCTATCCGGGGGCGCGGATATTCGAACGCGACTGAGTTGAGCAGGGCTCGATCACTCCTGCGCCTTCGGCCGCTCATAGGCAATGCCGCGGATCACGGCGGCGCTGCCGAACTTCTTGCGCAGGCTGTCCACCGCGCGCTCGGCGTGGGCGGCGCGGCGGTCGAGCA